>JAKLEG010000402.1 GCA_022703175.1 Myxococcota bacterium
GACCAAGAAGAAAGAGAAGAAGTTCGAGGTCAAAAAGGAAGAGAACGTCAAGATCGACACCAAGTTTACCGCCACCAAGCGCAAGGAAGTTGTGAGCAAAGGTGCGATGCGCGTCGATCCGAACAAGCGTGAGAACGACCGCAAGAAGGTTCTCGACACCGCTATCTTCAAGGCGATGGGCGGCGGCGGCGGCTTGGGAAATACGGTCGCGAACGTGTTCGGTCCCGGAGGTTTGGGCACAGGTATCAACAACGCCTTGTCGGGTCTGCGGGGCGCCGAGATGAACGACGCCGGGGGCGCTGGCGGTATGGGTATGCGCGGCGGTGCTGGCGCAGGTGGCGGCAGCTTAGGCATTGGTGGTTTGGGCGATGGCTCGGGCGGATTCGGTGGTCGTGGGGGTCTTGCCGGGGCTGCCGATCTAACCGGCCGCGACAAGGGCAAATACCAGGTCGAGGTGGGCCGCACGATTACCAAAGGTTGTTTGAATGAGCAGCAAGTCGGCCGCGTGTTGTCGCGAGTACAGAACCAAGCGCGCTACTGCTACGAGAAAGAGCTGACGCGTAACCCGAACCTGGCCGGTAAAGTCACGGCGTTCTTCATCATCGGTGCGACCGGTGCAGTGCAAACCACGAAGGTGGCTGGTTCTACGATGAATGATGCCGCGGTTGAGGATTGCCTTATTCGCGTGATTCAACGTCTACGGTTCCCGCCGTGCCAAGGTGGCGGTATTGCAGAGGTCACCTATCCGTGGATCTTCAAGGCCGGGGGTCAATGATGTTCGTGCGCGAGTTTTCGGCATACCTCTTGAGCATGAGTCTCGTGGCAGGCGTTGAGCTTTTGCCCACCCGGGCTGCGGCGCAAAATGTTGAAGATGAGATCGGCGCGGCGCTGGGGGATGAGCCCGCCAAGGCAGAACCGAAAAAGGCGGCGAAAACCACGGCTTCAGAGGCTCCGGCACCTGCGCCTGTTACGGCATCGCCGGCCGCGGTCGCCGAAGAGAAGGCGGCGGCCGAGCCATTGCCCGAAATTGGTCAAGACCGTTTAGCTGTGTTCGTCCTTCGTCGGGGCTTTTACACGGCCGCAGACTTGGGCGTGGGGATGACGTTTGGTGGTGTGCAGGGCTACTCCAATGTGCAGCCATACGTGGCCGTGCGCCTGGGATTTGATATTGGCAACTATGTTAGCCTGGAAGCGGCCTTCGCCTCTGTGTACGCGTCGGGTAACGCGCTGTCGAACAACGATGCGCCTGGGGCGGGTGGTCAAGAGGTGCAGAACTACGGCATGTTCATGATGGGCGCTGATGTGGTTGGGGCCTTCCGGGCCACCGAGCGGTTCGAGATTCAGCCGAAGCTGGGCGGTGGCATGTGCCGCATTGATCCGCAGCCGACCAGTCCCTCAGATCTCAATGCGACGGTCAACGCGATGAACCCGTATGTTGGAGGTGGCGTGGACTTTAAGTACCTGACCCTCCTGACCGACTTTTCGGCCGGTTTGTCCACGACCTTCTACTATGTGCTCGGACCGAATATTCCCGCGTTGGGAATCGGCTTCGCGGTGCGCTACACCTTCTAGTTCCGGTCGTTCGCTTCTTCTCTTGCCTATGCTAGCCTCTGGCTTCCCATGGATGCCGACGTCGCCTTGCGTCCTATCATCCTCGTTGTCGACGACGACGAGTCCGTGTTGAGCGTATTGGCCGCGAGCCTGAAGGCCGATTACCAGGTGTATGCGGCGGCCACGGGTGTCGAGGCACTCAACCTTCTAAAGATGCACGACGTGGCCGTGTTGCTCTCCGACCAGCGGATGCCAGATATTTCAGGCGTCGAGTTGGCGGCAGCCGCTCGGCAGCTGCGTCCCCATCTCGTGAGCATCATCATTTCGGCCTACACCGATCCGGCTGACATGATTGCGGCTATCAACCACGGCCAGGTGTTTCGTTTTTTACGGAAGCCGTGGGATTTGAGTGAGCTTTTGCACACCTTGAGCCAGGCGGTGGAGCGCAATGAGCTGTCGCGCGCCAATGCTCGCTTGGTGGTAGAACTGCAGCGGCGGTTGCGGGCATTGGAGATCCTTCAGGATGTGTTGGCAGCATCGTCGGTGGCCGTACCCGTACATCCTGCGGATGTCCTGTTGGAGCGACTGCACGAGGTGGTGCCATACGATCTGGCCGCGATGCTCATGGTCGCGGGACGAGAGGGCACTGCCACGCTACGTCTGGTTAGCCGCTCGCCAGTGAGCGAAACCAATGCGACCGAGTTGCGCGATCAGGCGCTGGATCTTTTTGGCGTCTGTGGCGGGCGGTTGCCTGAAGAACGGGCGGTGCGTATCAACTCGGGGTTGCGTTTGGATCCAGCCCTGCCTGCGCGTGGGGTGGGGAGTCAGGCTCAAGTACCTCTTGTTGAAGAAGGCAAGGCTGTTGGGGTGTTGGTCGTGCAATCGTTTGACGCCGATGCCTACCCTGGCGATGTTACGCGGCTTTTGGATCTGTTTGCCAACCGCACGGCGCAGGCTGTGGTGCAGGCGCATGCGGGGGCCCACCAACAGTGGCGTCTGTTGGAACAGGCATTGGCCTCGCTCCCAGACGCCATCATGCTGGCCGATTTGAATGGGGATGTGCGGGTGGCCAATCCGGTGGCTCGACGGCTGTTGGACAGCCTACCGGGAACTCTCTGGGAGTTGTTGGGGTTGTATCCCGAGGACGTGGTGACCGCTCCGGAGGCGGTGCTTCGCCGCGAGGTCAAACTCGGGGAGCGGGTCTTGGTGGCTGAGCTTGGACGCACCCGTGGGCCCGCGCCGCAGGATGCGCGGGTGGTCGCGGCGTTTCGTGATGTAACTCATATCGAGCAAGAGAACGCCCAACGTCGCGACTTCTTGGCCACCTTGTCACATGAGGTCCGCACGCCGTTGGCTTCTGTGATTGCCACGCTTGAGTTGATTTTGGCGGGCGCAGCTGGCGAGCTTGGCAGCAAGCAGCGGAGCTATCTGGAGACTGCCGATCAGGCCTGCGACGCTTTGAATCACATGATCACCAACATGCTCGAACTCGAACGATTCTCCCGGGGCGGCGTCGAACTGCGCTGCCAAGCTTTCGATCCAGCGAAGCTGCTCGCGACGCTGACACAACGGGCGCAACTGGCGGCGACAGCCCGTAAGCTCACGTTTGCCGTCGCGCTGCCCGAAAAGCCGATCACCCTGATTGCCGACCAGCATCGCGTTGAACAGGTGCTCAACAATTTACTGAACAACGCCTGCAAATTTTCGCCCGAGGGTAGCGTCGTGCGGGTGACCCTGGCCCAGTCCGTGGAGGTCCCTGGGTACGTGGTATTTGGCATTGCCAATCTCGGTGAGGCAATTCCACCCGAAGAGTGGCCAGGGATCTTCGAGCGTTTCCGACAAAGCCGTGCGGAGCGCCGCCGTACCAGTCGCGGTACCGGTCTGGGATTGGCGATTTCGAAGAGCATCGTGCGCGCGCATGGCGGCAGTCTGTTGCTGGAGAGCGGTGCGCGAGGTTCTGAATTCTGGTGTGCACTTCCTGACGAGCCGCTGACGCCATTTTCTGAAACGGACGCTGGGCTGGGGCCTGTGTGGGTGAATTCACCGATAAAGGGTGCCGATCGCATCGCCATGGCGGCAGTCTTGTCTGGGCGGGGGCTGCCTGTCTATTTGTTGCCTACAGACGTCGCTGAGGCCCAACGAGCCCGCCAGGCACTTGGCAACGGCATTGTCGTCAGTGTCGCCGCCGATAGGGCTTCGATGGGAGCTACAGTACAAACGCTGTATCACGACAAACCGGGCCTTGTGGAGCTCGCGACCGCTCTGTTGGAGCTTGCGCGTCACAAGGGGCGCACCCTTTCTGTCTCACCGCCGTTGGAGCCTGCGATGTGGCAGGTGCTCAACATGCTCGGGCTTCATGAGGTGAGCAACCACGCCGCGGACCTTGAGGTTGTTCTCAGTGAGCTTCCTGGTGGCCACGTGGCTCGCTTGGTGGCGATTTCCAGTCAACTGATGCCAAACGCGCGGCGCCGCGCTCCCGTGCGCGCGCTTTACCGGCGATTAAATGCTGCCGCTTCAGCCACGGCATTCGGCATCGTACGGTTTGATCACCTTGGGGGGTTTCGGGCGGCCTACGGACCTCGCAGCGAGACGGCGCTTCGGCGCACGTTTGCGGCAGAGGTGAAACGATTGGCGGAAGAACGCCATCTTGAGTGGCAAGGTGTAGAGCAGGGGGCTTTGGTGTTGGGTGGGGGAGATGTTCTGCATGACGTCCTCGATGAGCTGACGCGCCGTTTGACGGCGTTGGCGCGGGTCTTCTATCGCAAACAGGACCGGGAGGCAGGCATGATGCGGGTGGGGAACCAACAGTTGCCGCTCGTTGGCATCACAACCCAGGTCCTCGAAAGTGGCGTGAGTGAGGCGCACCTGTTGAGCGCGCTCGGAATGTAGCGATGCGGTTTGCCCAAAAGCTCATCCTATTTGCTCTTGCGGTTGCGTTGCTGCCGTTGGCGGCAACCGGTTTCAGTGTGGTGCGCATTTCCGAGGCTGCGTTGCGACAACGCATTACTGATCACCAACGGGCTGCAGCCGCTGCGGTGGCCGCCAAGGTTTCGCAAGCCGTCGAGGAGGTCGCCCGTCGCCTGGGTACCGTGATGGAGCTGCTGGACGCTCAGGAGTTGTCGGCGGACGAGCGGTTGGGGCTGGCCCGCTTGCTATTTCGTCAATCGAGCGACGTCAGTCTGGTGGTGCTCTTGGGACCTGATGGCGCACCGCTGACGGCGCCGGTGCGAGTTAGCAGTGCTTCCCCTGGCAGCCCCTTGGAGCGCCATCCGATCGCTACCGATGCAGACGTCACAGCCTTCTTGGCGCATTTGCCGCAGCCTGCCGACCATGCCGCGGCCGGCACCGTGTTCCTGTCGCCGGTCTATTTCTCGGAGGTATCCGGCGCTCGCTTGGCCATCGCGATTGCGGGCGAGCCCAACGGAAATTTTAGGGCTGTGGCGGGGGTTGAGCTGGCGCTGCGCAATGATGTCCTAAGAGTGGATGGGGTCGAGACTGGCGCGGAGTCAATGATCTACGTGGTCGACCCCACGGGGAAGACGATCCTGCACCCGCAGTTTCCCCCCGGCAGCGACGTTTCAAAAGCCGGGGCCGTGCAAAGCTACCTCGCTGGCGGTCGCGAGGGGGCCGGTGTCGTGTCCAGTGCCCAAGGAGAACGGATGGTCGCCTTTGCGCCCGTGGGAAACCTCGGCTGGGGAGTCATCGTGGAGCAGCCTGCGGCTGTGGCCTTCGCGGCTGCGACTCGCGTCCGTCAGCAGGTGCTGCTGTGGATTGGAATCAGCACGGTGTTGGTGTTGGGGGGGGGCATTGCGTTTGCGTCCCGCGTTCTGCGTGTGCTCGCACGCATGACTGAGGGGGCGCGGGCCTTTGGTGAAGGGCGCTTACGACGCCGCATTGACGTATCTACCCGCGACGAAATTGGTGAGCTGGCCACCACCATGAACACGATGGCGGCGCAACTCGAAAGCTCCTTAAAAGAAATCGAGGCCTGGAATCAGACCCTCGAAGCCAAGGTCGACCAGCGTACGCGTGAGCTGCAGGCCACGCAGACGCAGCTCTTGGTGCAGTCGAAGCTTGCGGCCTTAGGGCAGTTGGGGGCAGGCGTC
>JAKLEG010000403.1 GCA_022703175.1 Myxococcota bacterium
AAATTAGCTAAGTCCGGCTGTCACAATAGAAATTGAGACGGCGTTGCGACTTGTGCTATCCCGCGGTCCATGGTTGTGACACGTCGGCGCTTCAAAGTGACGCCTCCAGGGCCCGCAAGCCTACCGCGGCGCATCTGCCGGTGGTTGGTGTTCCTTACGCTCCTGGGCGCGACGGCGGTGGCGGTGGTGGGCGCAGCGGCCTATATGATCTACGCGCCCACCGTGCCGGTTTATCAGTCGTTGGATGATTACCAACCCAAGTTGGGCACGCGTATCTATTCGGCCGACAATCAGCTGATTGGCGAGTTCGCCGAAGAGCGGCGGGTGCTGGTGCGCACCGACCAGGTGCCGCCGTTGTTGTTCAAGGCGTTCATGTCGGCTGAGGATAAACGTTTTTACGAGCACGCCGGGGTGGACTACCTCGGCATTTTTAAAGCGCTGGTCGACAAGCTAAAGCACCCTGGCCAAAAGCTACGCGGCGCTTCCACCATCACCCAGCAGGTGGCCAAGAGCTTGCTCGCCACGCAAGAGAGCTACGAAGAAGCCACGGCTCGCAAACTGGGGCGCAAGATCCGCGAAGCCATCTTGGCGATGCGTCTGGAGAAGGCGTTGGGCAAAGATGACATCTTATACCTGTACGTGAACCAGATCTTTTTGGGGCACAAAGCCTACGGCGTGCAAGCGGCGGCTGAGCACTACTTCAAGAAGAATGTCTGGGAGTTGACGCTGGCCGAAATGGCAACGCTCGCAGGCTTGCCGCAACGCCCCAGCGATTATTCACCGGTGTCACGCCCTAAGGCGGCGTTGGCGCGGCGCAAGTACGTGTTGCGGCGCATGCTGGAGGATGGCCACATCTCGCAGGCCGACCACGATGCTGCGGTGGCCGAAGTGTTGAAAGTTTACCCGCGCGAAGAGCTCTACCTGCAAGTGGCGCCGTTTTACACCGAGCAGGTGCGGCGCGAGCTCATCGACAAGTATGGTGAACAATCGATTCTGGAGGAGGGGCTGGAGGTCTACACCGCGGTGAACCTGCAGTTGCAGAACACCGCCGCCGAGGCGATTGGCCGCGGCTTGTGGGCGTTGGACAAGCGGCAGGGCTATCGCGGGCCGATGGCGCAGCTGAAGAAACCGGCGCTGCGCGAGCTGTTTCGCACCGCGTATCGCAAGCAGCTGGGCTTGAAAGAGGGCGAGGAGCTGAAGTTCGCCGAGCGCACGTTGTACCTGGCGTTGGTGACCGGCTTCGACGAGAAGGGCAAGGTCGCGACGCTGGATATCGCGGGGCGTGAAGGGCAGCTGCCTTTGGCCGGGATGCGTTGGGCCCGCACGCCGAACCCCACCGAGCGCGTGGATATGCACTACCTGACCGACGTGCGCAAGGCGTTGAAGGTGGGCGATTTGATCTTGGTGTACCCAACCGATCGCGCGGAGCTTGGCAAAGATGTGCACGGTTGGGAGGCATTTGATTCGGTGCCCAAAGAGGGGGATTTGTTTAAGTTGCACCAAGAGCCGATTGCCAACGGCGCGTTGCTCTCGGTGGACCCCGATTCCGGCTACGTGGTGGCCCAAGAGGGGGGCTACGATTTCGACGAATCCACTTACAACCGTGCGGTGCAGGCCTGTCGTGAGCCAGGCAGCGCCTTCAAGCCGATTGTCTACTCGGCAGCGGTGGACAAGCTGGACTACACGCCGGCCACGTTGATCGATGACAAGCCGCTCGTCTTCGACGACCCGGACAACGCGGTGCGCTGGAAACCGGAGAATGCCGAAGTAGCGTTTCGCGGCCAATTGCCGCTGCGCACCTGCATCAAGGACTCCATCAACGTGCCGGCGATTCGCATTGCCGAGGCGGTGGGCATCGAGGACTTGATTCGGAATGCCCGGCGTTTGGGCATCTCCACGCCGCTCAAGCGCGAATTGGGAATTGCCATTGGGTCGTCGTGTACGACCTTAATCGATCTGATCAACGTCTACACCACCATCAACCAGTACGGTGAGCGCCGGAATCTGACCTTTATTCGTCGCGTCGTGGATCGCTTTGGCAACGTGCTGGAGGACAACAGCGTCTCGTGGGACCCGACGCTGGATTTGGGGGACCGCTTGGATCGTGCTTATGCGCGCTTGGTGTCACCCAAGCGCCAGATGCTCGATCGGCAATCGGCGTACATCATGCTGAACCTGTTGCGCGACGTCGTTGAGGATGGCACCGGCATCGCCGCCTCGCACACCGGGCACATCGTGGCCGGCAAAACCGGTACTACCAATGATTCGTTCGATGCTTGGTTCATGGGCTTCACGCGTCACTTGGTGACCGGTGTCTGGGTGGGCCACGACAAGAAGGAGCGGCCGCTCGGGGTGAGTGAGCAGGGAGGGCGAACCGCGCTGCCTGTGTGGGTGGACTACGTGGTGCGTGCACTGAAGGACTACACCGTGAATCCACCGCGCAAGAAGGAGCAGGGTGGTTTTGACCCCCCCCCTGGCGTGGTGCGGGTCGGTATGGATCCAGAGACTGGCATGCTCGCCAGGCCCGGCTCAGGGCGCGCGGTTTATGAGTATTTTCGCATGGGCACTGAGCCGACCGATGTGTCGCCGGACAAGCGCTATTTCAATCCCGACGAAAAGAAGCCTTGGGAAATCGACGACCAGTTTGGTGCGCCGCTGTAATAATCAAGATGCGCCAGGTCAATTGATCTGTTGACTTGACGCGTTAGGGCCACCTATCGTCCGCCCGAACCTGTCGAAGGAGGAGGCGCGCGATGGCCCAAAAGAGCCCATCCCCGGTAACGAGTAATCGTCGGCCTGTGATTGTGGCGGGGGTGCGAACCCCGTTTCTCAAGTCCGGAACGGCCTTTAAACGTTTTCTGCCGCTCGATTTGGGGCGCGCTGCCGTCAGCGAACTGGTGGCGCGGACGCAAATCGATCCCAACGAAATTGATCGCATTATTTACGGTCAGGTGGTGCCCACCGTCGAAGCGCCTAATATCGCTCGCGAGGTGGCGCTGTCGGCCGGGTTGCCGCGCAGCGTGGACGCCTATTCGGTCTCGCGTGCCTGTGCTACCAGCACCCAGGCATTCGTGAACGCCTGCCAGGCGATTCAGTTGGGTGACATTGACGTCGCGGTGGTGGGGGGGGCCGATTCCACCTCGCGTATTCCGATCACCATCTCCGATGCCTTGGCCGACGCGTTGCTTTCCGCCAACGCTGCCAAAGACCCTATGAGCAAGGCTCGCGCCTTTAGGCACCTGAAGCCCAAGGACTTGTTACCCAAGCCGCCAGCCCTGGCCGAACGTTCCACGGGCCTGACCATGGGGCAATCGGCCGAAAAGATGGCCAAGGAGAATGGTATTTCGCGCGCCGACCAGGATGCCTTCGCGCTGCGCTCCCACCAGCGTTCATCGCTCGCGTGGGAACGGGGGATCTTTGCGCAAGAAGTCATCAAGGTCGTCATCCCCCCCAAGTACGAGGAGGTGGTGGCGCGCGACGGCTTCCCGCGGGCCGACGCGTCGCTGGAGAAGCTGGCACAATTACGACCGTCGTTCGATCGCAAGTATGGCACGATCACCGCCGGCACAAGCTCGCCGCTCACCGATGGCGCCTCGGCGTTGCTGGTGATGAGCGAGGAGAAGGCCCACGCGTTGGGTTATGCGCCTTTGGCCTACCTGCGTGCGTTTGCCTTTGCCGCGATTGACCCGAGCTGGCAGCTACTGCAAGCGCCAGCCCTCGCGGCTCCGGTGGCTTTGGAGCGCGCGGGACTGACGCTTGCTGACATCGACCTGGTGGATATGCACGAGGCGTTTGCCGCGCAGGTGCTGTCGAACGTGCGGGCTTTGGCTTCAAAAGAGTTTGCCGCACGCTACCTCAATCGCAGCGAGGCGGTAGGCGAGATCGCCGAGGACAAGCTCAATATTTATGGTGGGTCGATCAGCTTGGGGCATCCGTTTGCGGCCACCGGCGCACGTCAACTGTTGACGATGGCGCGCGAATTGGACCGGCGCGGCGGGGGCACGGCGCTCATCACCCAATGTGCGGCCGGTGGGCTTGGTGCCGCCGTGATTCTTGAGCGGTAAGGAGACGACGATGACAACCACCAGTAGCATCGACCTGAACCTGAGCCATTTTCGTTTGTCGCTGGATGTGCACGGCGTGCTGACGGCGCTGATGGATTGCGAAGGCGACAAGGTGAACACGATTTCACCGAAGGTCTCCGACGACTTGGCGCGGCTGTTGGACCGCGCCGAGACCGACACCTCGATCAAAGCAGTGGTGTTCGGCTCGGCCAAAGAGGCGAGCTTCATTGTCGGCGCCGATGTGAAGATGCTGAACGCCGCGCCCAATGCGGCCGAGGCGTCGCGGCTATCGCACGCGGGCCAACAGAGCTTTGCGCGCATAGAGGCGTTGCACCGCGACTGGAATAAACCTGTGATCGCGGCCATTCACGGCCCGGCGTTGGGCGGTGGCTTGGAGCTCGCCCTGGCCTGCTCGATGCGGCTTGTCAGCGATGCCCCTGAGACGCTGGTGGGTTGCCCCGAAATCAAGCTCGGTTTGTTCCCAGGCGCCGGGGGGACGCAGCGTTTGCCGAAATTGATTGGCATCGCCCAGGCGTTGGACCTCATTCTCACCGGCAGGAACGTGCGCGCCAAAAAAGCAGTGCAGATGGGTCTGGCTGACGAGCTGGTGCCGGCTGCCCTCTTGTTGGAGGTGGCACGACAACGCGCACGTCAGGCCTACCAAGGCGAGCTTGCCAGCAAGAAGCCCAGCGGCTTTGGCCGGGTGCGGGCGATGGCGGCGGGGCTTGGCGATGCGCAGAAACTTCAGCAGTTGGCCTTGGAGCAGAATCCGCTGGGTCAGCGCATCCTGTTCAAGAAGGCCCGCGAAGCGATGCTCGCGAAAACGGGCGGCCACTACCCGGCCGCCGAGCGTGCCCTCGATGTGGTGCGCATTGGCGTCCAAGAAGGCGCCGACGCGGGGTATGCGGCCGAAGCCGACCGATTTGGCCAGATGGTGATGACGCCCGAGTCGAAGGCGTTGATGTCCATCTTTTTCGCGACCCAAGAGCTGAAGAAAGATACCGGCACCGGCGACGTGAAGGTCGAGGTCAAACCGGTGCGGCGGGTGGGTGTGGTGGGTGGCGGCTTGATGGGGGGTGGTGTCGCGGCGATGACCGTGATGAACGCCAAGTTACCTACACGCATCAAGGAAGTGGACGACGCGGGGCTGTCGCGCGGCGTGAAGCACGTGGCCAAGCTGTTGGAGCAAGACGTGCGCAAGAAGCGCCGCACGGCGCGTGAGGCTGAGCAGATCTTGGCGCGCTTGACGGCGAGCACCGACTTCAGTGGCTTTGTCGACACCGACGTGGTGATTGAGGCGGTGTTCGAGGATTTAGGCCTAAAGCATCGGGTCTTGAAAGAGGTGGAGGCGGCGACGCGGCCAGATACGATTTTTGCCTCCAACACCTCGTCGTTGCCGATCACCAAGATCGCCGAAGCGTCAGCTCACCCCGAAACCGTGATTGGCATGCACTATTTCTCGCCGGTGGAGAAGATGCCACTGCTTGAGATCATCGTGACGCAAAAGACCGCGCCGTGGGTGACGGCGACTTGCGTGGAGTTGGGTAAGGCGCAAGGCAAGACGGTCATTGTCGTCAACGATGGT
>JAKLEG010000404.1 GCA_022703175.1 Myxococcota bacterium
CCGCGCAGGCTCAGCCGGCCTGCCAATGCGGGTGTTGCCGCCAGGGGCGTATCGAGGCGCGTCAAAACCGCCTCGCCGCTGGCAAGCTGGGTCTCATCCGGGGGTGTCGCGACCTCGGCCAGATCGCGCACGCAGGCGAGCAAATTGAGCCCCAGACCCAGAACCATCAACCAACCCAAGGAGCGCATATCTGTCCTTTCGATGGGGCCACGACAGGAGAGTCCAGCCATTGCCGAGAGTGGACTCCAATTTTCTCGTGAATTCGCCATGGTAGTGTGACTCTCCGGCGAGCGTCAACGCCGATGGCGCCTGTCTCGGCGCGCGGAGCTGCTTTTCAAAAACGTTCGTACACGCGATGATGCTGGGCCATGAAGACCCGCCTTGCGATTGCGATAAGCCTCATGGTCTGCGTTGCCCCGGCGACATCGGCTGCCACAGAACGCACCAAGCTTGCCGTGCTGGATCTAAAAGACAAAGGTGTCGACAAAGAGCTTGTGCAGAGTCTGACCGATGTTGTGACTGCGGCCTTGAACCGCCTGGAGGTCTTCGACGTCATCTCGCGGGACGAGATCCTGCGCATCGTCGAGTTTGAGCAGCAGAAACAGCTCTTGGGTTGCGATTCGGAATCCGCTTGCCTGGCCGAAATCGGCGGGGCGTTAGGGGTGCGAGCGCTCGTTACCGGTTCCGTGGGCAGAGTCGGCACGAGCTATATCATCCACCTGGTCCTCACCGACGCCCAGACGGCTGTAGCGTTGGCGCGCGAACAACGCGAAGTAGCCAAAGTCGAGGAGCTGACCCTGGCGATCGAAGGGAGTACGCGTTTTTTGGTGCGTCATCTGTTGGCCGGACAGCAAGGTGACCTGGTGTTGACGGCCTCTGAGCTGGGCGCCGATGTGGAGATCGATGGTCGTATTGCTGGCGTCACCCCCATTGCCCGACAGACCGTCAGCGGCGGTCCGCACACGCTGCGGGTCATCAAAACCGGTTTTGTGACTTGGGCCAAAGATATTGAGATCAAGCGCGGCGAACCGCTGCTCGTGGAGGCTAAGCTGGTACCGTCGTTGGAGTTTATTCGTGGCTACGACCAGCGGGCGACGACCTGGCGACTCTTGTCGTACACCAGCGCTGGCATCGGCCTTGCGGCCGTGAGCTTTGGTGTTGGCGGTTGGCTTTGGAATGGTCGACGCGCCAGTGATTACGAACGCGATCTGACGGCGGCCCACTGTCGCAAAGACAGTGGTGTTGGGCTGCCGGGAACCGATTGCAGCGCGCTGCAGTCTCGTCGTGACGCCATCCGGCGTTTTGACACCGTGGCGCAGGCGGTGGGCTGGGTTGGGGTTCTCGCCATTGGCACCGGCGCATATCTGTTTGCCCAAGGCCCTACGCCAGGTCTGTACGAACAGTACAAAGGCGAAACCGAAGTCGCGGTAAGCGTGCTGTTGGGCGCCGGTGGGGTCCAGATGAACGTGCACAGCTCCTTCTAGGCAGGCTCGGCCCGCTTGTGCTACCTGTGCGCTGGCTCGGCGCGCTCGTTGGCGCTTTTTGAGCGCACCGGTTCGGAGGTTGTAGTTTATGGGTAGTTTCGGCCTGGGGAGATTCCGGGCAGCGCTTGGCGCACAAACGACGCGCGACAGAGCATCCTCCACTCACGCGGGCGAACCCGGCCATGGCCAGAAGGTTACCTGGGCGTTGGTCATTGGCTCGTTAGGGGTGGTGTACGGCGACATCGGCACCTCGCCACTGTACGCGATGAGTGAGATCTTCTTCGGGCACTTTCCGCTGGAGCGCAACCAAGCCAACGTCTTGGGCGTCGTGTCGATGGTGTTCTGGGCGCTCGTGCTGATCGTGTTTATTAAGTACGTGGCGCTCATTTTGCGCGCCGACAACAATGGCGAAGGTGGCATTTTCGCGCTGTTGGGCCTGTTATTGAAACAAGAGCAAACCGACGCGCAAGCGCAAACCCACACCAAGCCAAGCTGGGCACGGCGAGCGATTCTGCCGGCGATCTTGGTGGGGGCGGCGCTGCTGTACGGCGATGGCGTGATCACACCCAGCATTTCGGTACTATCGGCTGTGGAAGGATTGAGTATCGTCACACCCGCCGCCAAGCCGTTTGAAGTGCCGATTTCGGTGGCGATTCTCGTGGTGCTATTTGCCATTCAGAAGTGGGGTACCCATCGGATAGGCGGCTTGTTCGGCCCGGTGATGTTGGTGTGGTTTATCTGCTTGGCCATTTTGGGCGTGCTGGCGATTCGCGAGCATCCAGAAGTCATCGCCGGCCTGAATCCGTGGTACGCCATCGCCTTCGCTAAGCACCATGGCGCCAAGGTGTTCTTTGTGCTGGGCTCGGTGGTGCTGTGTGTGACCGGGGTGGAGGCAATGTATGCCGACTTGGGGCACTTCGGCCGCTCGGTGATTGTGCGCTCCTGGTCGTTGTGGGTGTTCCCGTGCCTGGTGCTCAACTACTTGGGGCAGGGCGCGCATGTATTGTCGGGGGCGCCGGTTCCCGAAAACCACCTGTTTTATGCGTTGGCTCCCAAGGGACTGTTGCTGCCGATGGTGGTGCTTGCGACGGTGGCCACTGTGATTGCCAGCCAGGCCTTGATTTCGGGCGCCTTCTCGTTGACTCAACAAGCGATCGCGATGGGGTTGTTTCCCAGGCTTCGCATCGTGCACACCAACCCCAACGTGCCTGGGCAGATTTACGTGCCGGCGGTGAACTTTGCGATCGCTGTCGCCTGCGTTTGGTTGGTGGTGTCGTTCAAACACAGCGCCGACCTGGCGGCGGCTTACGGGGTCGCGGTGACCGGCACCATGGTGATGACCGTCCTGGCGTTTGCGTTGGTGGCCACCACCGTTTTTGGTTGGCGTAAACGTCTGTTGCTGCCGTTGTTGGTGCCGCTGTTGGCGGTGGACCTGGCGTTTTTCACGTCGACCCTGCTGAAATTCACCAGCGGTGGCTATGTGTCCGTTTTGATTGGTGTCTGTGTGTTCGTCGTGATGGATACCTGGCGCTGGGGACGGCGCCGCGTGGGTCAGGCCTACCAAACCCGGCTCACACAAGAGCAGATGACCGTGCAGGATTTGTTGGCGGCCAAACCGAAATACCACATCGAAGGTTTGCCGTCGGTGTCGATGGTGGTGATGGCCTCGAAGCCGATCGAACAGCTAAGCGACTCGGTGCCGCCTGTGCTGATGGTGCACTACGCCAACTGGCGTCGGTTGCCGAAGCACATCATCTTCTTATCAATCATGCAGACCGGGCGTCCGATCGAGCCCAGCCAAGATCGCTATCGTGTGGTGACCTTCGAACGCAATGATCGGGGCACCGTCGTCGCGGTGCAGGCCTACTTTGGTTACATGGAGCAACCCGATATCCGCGCCGCGTTGTTAGAGCTTAAAAAGAAACAGATGGTGAAGATTCCACTCAGCCCCAAACGCTGGTTGGTGCTCGTAGGCACCGAACGCTTTGTCACACCGGGCAAAGGCTACGGACAACGGCTGCGGATGGGGCTGTTTTCGCGCATGAATCGCTTGGCCAAACCAGCCATCGACTACTTTGGCCTAGAAACCGACTCGGCAGTGGTGATGGAGACAATCAACGTCTAAAGGCCACGGCTGCTCGGGTTGTGGGCTTAAGGGACACGGCGACAGCGCCGTAAGGTGAGGTCCGTGTGGGTCATCGAGGCATCTGGGCAGGCGTAGCGGGGATTACCGGTGGACTGTGTCTCGCGTTGTTTTTGCCCGAGCGCGAGGCCACCGTGGCACCAGCCTTGCGTGCCCCATTCACTTGGAACCGGGATGCCCTCTGGCGCGATCTGGAACGGCAGTTTTTGGCAGCGCGACAATTGCCCACCGAGCAGGTACGCGTGGCGATTACCGCCAACATGCTCGGCGCCGAACGGATCTATTCTATGCTGCCAGAGGACGCGATGGACGCCAGCGATGCGCTCTTGACGTCTCTCGAAACGCAACTGTTTGCCTTGGCTCCGCTTGTGGCGGCGGTGCCCGACCAACTCGGAGCTTACCTGAACCTCACCCAGCGCGTGCGCAAGCGGGTGAAGGAGTTCTCTGCCTCCTGGGACTTGCAGTCGGAGGTCGCTCGCCAAACGTTGTACCGGCTGTTGTATGGCAGCCGCGCCGCGCTGGAGGAGGCCCTCCTACAGGTGCCTACTGACACGGTGCCTGCGTTGGCCCTCGCTTGGGACGAACCGTCCCAGACACCGAGCGCGGTGTTGGGGGGCGTGCGCGTGCACAGCGGCGATATTTTGGTGTCGCGAGGCACCGCGCCGACGTCGGCCTTGATTGCACGCGCGAGCGACTTTCCCGGGAATTTCTCACACGTCGCGCTTGTGCATGTGGACGCCACGAGCGCCGAGGTCTCCGTTATTGAGGCCTTGATTGAGCACGGCGTGGTGGTGAACTCGGCCGACCACTATTTGTCAGATCCCAAGCTGCGGGTGATGTTGTTGCGGCCGCGTGCCGACTTGCCGGTGCTCATAAAAGATCCGCAGGCGCCGCATCGAGCCGCCAGCCACGCTCTCCGCGACGCCTTGGCTCGCGCCATTCCGTATGACTTCGCGATGGACGACAAGGACCACGAGCGTTTGTTTTGTGCCGAGGTGGCATCCGCCGCCTACGAGCAGGTGGGGATGACGCTGTGGCAGGGGCGCTCGCGCATTTCGTCCGCAGGCTTGGCGCGCTGGCTGGGAGCTTTGGGCGTGCGCCACTTCGACACCCAAGAGCCCACGGACCTGGAATACGATCCGCAACTGCGCGTGGTGGCCGAATGGCGGAGCCTGAGTGGGCTATTTGCCGACCACCTAGACAACGCAGTCACCGATGCGCTGCTCGAAACCGCCCAGGCGGGCGAGCCGTTACGCTACACTTGGTATCTCTTGCCTGTGGCTCGGATATTAAAGATGTACAGCTTGGCGGCGCAGTGGTGTGGCGGTCTGGGCACGATCCCGGCCGGCATGAGCGCAACGGCGGCGTTGAAACATGCCCAGTACACCAAGACCCACATCGCCTTACACAAGGACCTAGAAGAGCGAGTGACCCGATTCATGACCGCGCACGGCTATCGGCCACCCTACTGGGAGCTCGTACGACTTGCTCGCGAGGCTCGCGAGGCATCCACGCGCAACTGGGACTGACACCTACGCCGCAGTGGGCTCATGTAGGTGGGGCTGTTCGCTAGAACCCTTAAGTTCCAAGACGATTCGTCGATGACCCGGTGTGGGGAACTGCGAGGGTGGCGATGCGGATCACCGAGAGTCAGGTCGCGATGGTTGCCCAGCACCAGCAAACGAGCCTGGTTACCAAAGAGATGGAAACACGCGCCTGGGTAGGTCCGGCACGGCCGGACTTTGAGGGGCGAGGCCAAGCGGCTACCCCAGTTGGCGACCGTGTGACCCTGTCGGCAGCAGCTCTGTCGGCGTTCGAAAGTGCAAGCAGCACCGCCTCCGCAAGTCTCCAAGAGGTCTCAGTCGCCAGCGACCAGAACGACGCTGCCGTCAATGGCGACGCACGCTTGATGTTGCTACGCGCGCTGGTGGAGCGGGTGACGGGACGGCGTATTTCGTTGATTCGGATCCAAGGCGAAGTCGGTGTCGGAAACGCTGCGCCCGCCAACTCTGAGGCAGC
>JAKLEG010000405.1 GCA_022703175.1 Myxococcota bacterium
CGAGACAGTACGCTCCAGGCAGAGCACCGCATAAGGGTGGCGGCGCCGATGCGCGATGATATCCAGCACGTGTTCGGCCAACGTGCGTGGCAGCTGGTGCGCCCGCGACAACGCTGGCGTGTAGGCTATGTCTAGCGCGCCCGTGGAAAGAGCTGTTGCCCCCCAGGAACGCGCCGCCAACGCCACCTTGGCGCCCTGCTTGCGCGCCGCGAGCGCCGCAATGGTGCCACTTAGGCCGCCCCCAACAATGACGACATCGAACATGCTTGCCTCACGCGTGTGGAACGAGGGCCGGCAGTTGCCACAACCCGGTGTATTGGGTCATCAGGAGTTCCGCTTGGGCCAATTGGCTCCCCTTCAAGGCCGGACGCGCCGTACGCCAGCGCCGCGACAAGAGGTCCATCAACTCCTCACGCTCGCTGGTTGGGTCGAGGCCGCGTTCTTCTGCAAAGATTTGGGCTGCCCGCAAGCCGCAATCGAGGCCTTGGCATGCCCCCACCGCGATCCGACAGCGCGTCATCAAATCGCCCAAGTGCGTCACCAACTCGTGTCGCACGGCATAGCGGACCTCACATTCCAACGTCGGCTCGCTAGCGCAGACCACGCTGAAACCGGTCGGTGTTTCTCGTCCTACGTCCAGGACACGCGGGGCTAGCGAACCATGGCGGTAGATGACCCGGCGTGCGGCTAGCCGCTCGATCCCGTAGGCGCGCGCCAATTCGGTCTCCTCAGGAATCGCATCTCCCCCCGGCACCGTGTGCAAATGGGTTTCGCAACGCGCCGTAACTCCTAAGGTTTTGCACACTGCATCGGCGGCCTCTTGGGCCTGAATCCGAAAGCTCGCGAGCTTCCCACCCAACAACGAGAATAGGCCGGGCGCCCCCAGGCTCTTGTGGTCGACGATTTCGTAGCGGCGGGACAACTCGTCTTCTAATTGCCCCCAACCGTAGACGGTATTGCGCACGCCGACCCGGGTATTGATGAGACGTTGGTCGGCCATCCGCGGTAGCAACCGGATCACAGCTTCTTGGAGATAGCGGATTTCGTCTTGCGATACCGACAGGTCGTCCAGGTCGCCGTAGTAGTCGTCGTCGGTGGTGCCGATCCAGGTTTCGTTTTGGTACGGCATGATAAACACCTGGCGTCCATCCACCGCATTGGTGATCATCGCGAAGTTGGTGAGCCGCTTCTCGTAGATAAGGTGCACACCCTTGCCAGGCCGTAAGCGCACGCCCGGCCCCGCCAATCCCGCCACCTTCGCAGCCCATGGTCCGGCACAATTCACCACCACCTTGGCGCGCACCTCGCGCACGGTGACTTCGCCCACACGACGCAGACGAGCACCTTGAACCGTGCCGTGGTCATCACGCAGCAACCCCACCACTTC
This sequence comes from Myxococcota bacterium, assembly GCA_022703175.1. GTDB lineage: Bacteria > Myxococcota > XYA12-FULL-58-9 > XYA12-FULL-58-9 > XYA12-FULL-58-9 > JACRCV01. The sequence continues at coordinate 1,388 of JAKLEG010000405.1, forward strand.
GGTGTACGTCTCCACCTGGGCACCGTGGGCGATGGCATCTAAGGTATCCAGCAAACACAGTCGTCCGCAGTCGATGCCCCACTCGTCCAACGTCACGCCGCCATCGAACTCGCCCGCGAGTCCAGGCTCGATAGCCAGCAACTCCGCTGTGGTGAGCCGCGCGTGCGGAATGCCGTTCTTCATCGCCGCGTAGCGGTCGTAAACGGTGAAGTAGACGTCGTGGAGCGTGGGCGAAATTTTGCCAAGCCCAGGGCGTGCCAAAAGCGGCATCAAGAACGGAATTCGAAACAACAGATGTGGCATGATGCGCTGGATGTAACCGGAGTCCTCGCAGCTGTGTTTCGTGGTTTCCACGTCGTTCAGCATGTAGCGAGGTCCACCGTGGATCATGCCACTGGACGCACCGGTGGCGCCGCGCGCGAAGTCACCCTTCTCGCACAACATCACCTTCACGCCGCGTTTGGCGAGATCGCGCAACAACCCCGTCCCGTTCGAACCCCCGCCAACAATGAGGACGTCGGTGTCGTGCTGCATGTGAGCTGTGCCTCAGGCTTTCTTGGCCTCGATAAGCTTAATCGCCAACTCGGTGAGTTGCGCATCGTCAATCGCCGCGGGCGCTTCCAGCATCAGGTCGGTTTGCTTCTGCGTCTTCGGGAACGCGATGACGTCGCGAATCGAATCGGTGCCGCAAATCAGCATCATGATGCGGTCCACGCCCAACGCCAGCCCCCCGTGCGGTGGTGCACCGAATTGGAAGGCATCCAAAAGATAGCCAAACTTAGCGTGCGCCTCGACGTCGCCAATGCCGATCGCCTCAAACATGCGACTTTGCAGCGCTTGGTCGTGGATACGGATAGAGCCGCCACCAATCTCGATGCCGTTCAAGACGATGTCGTACGCCTGCGCTTTCACGCTCGCCGGGTCAGAGAGCATTTTGTCTGCGTGCTCGGGCTTCGGTGAGGTGAACGGGTGATGCGCTGCCGAGTAGCGCTTAGCCTCCTCGTCGTAGTCAAACAGAGGAAAATCCACCACCCAAACAAAACGAAACTGGTCCTTTGCGACCAGCGCGCGTTTCTTGGCCACATGCTTGCGTAGGTTGCCCAACGCCGCATTGGCAACCTTCAGGCGATCGGCGACAAAGACCGCGGTGTCGCCCACCTTCAAGCTGAGCGCCTGCTTCAAGTTTGCTTGATCATCGGGCGTGAAGAACTTAGCAATCGGGCCTTGCAGTGTCTGGTCCTCTTTGATCTTGAGCCACGCCAAACCCTTGGCTCCGTAGGGTTTGACAACCTCCTCCAGCTCTTCGAGGTCCTTGCGTGACCACTCGCCACTGCCCGAAAGGTTAACAGCCTTCACCACGCCGCCATTTGCGACCGTGTCGACAAAGACCTTGAAACCACATCCCTTCACCACGCTCGACAGGTCTTTAAGCTCCAGACCAAAGCGCATGTCGGGGGCGTCCACGCCAAAGCGGTTCATCGAATCGTCGTAGCTAATGCGCTCAAAGGGCGTCGGCAGCGTTACATCCAAAAGCTCTTTCCAAATGTTCGCCAGCACCCCTTCGACGACGTTCTGCACGTCTTCGGGTGACACGAAGGACATCTCGAGATCGACCTGGGTAAATTCCGGTTGGCGCTCGGCACGCAAGTCCTCATCCCGGAAACACCGGGTGATCTGGAAGTAGCGGTCGTAACCGGCCACCATCAACAGCTGCTTGAACAACTGCGGGGATTGCGGCAGCGCGAAGAATTTCCCTTGATGCACCCGTGACGGCACCACGTAATCGCGCGCCCCTTCAGGCGTGCTCTTAATGAGAAACGGCGTCTCCACTTCCAAGAAGCCGTTCGCATCTAACGTTCGTCGCACCACCTGATTGAACTTGTGGCGCAGGATGAAATTCTTTTGCAGCTTTTCGCGCCGCAGGTCCAAGAAACGATACTTGAGGCGCGTCTCCTCCGAGGCATTCACCTCGTTTTCGATGGGGAAAGGCACTGGCTTCGCGCGCGCCAGAATTTCCAATTCGGTCGCCGCCACCTCGATGGCACCCGTCGAGATCCTGGTGTTGGCGTTCTTGCCGCGGCTACGCACCTTGCCCTTGATACCCACAACCCACTCACCGCGCACTTCGGCGGCCAGCCCCAGCGCGGCGCCGGCGATATCAGGATCAAAGACGATTTGCGTGACACCATCGCGGTCGCGCAGATCGATGAAGATACAGCCACCCAGGTTGCGTTGAGTGTGCACCCACCCCATCAACGTGACGTCCTTGCCAATATCGCTGTCGCGCAACTCGCCGCAACGATGACTGCGCTTGTTCTCGTTCACCCATCGACTCACGGGAATCTCCTTCTTCAGGCTTGGCGTTACAGCCGATCGACCGCGTAAACCCCTTCGAGGCCGCGGATCTGGGCCGTGACTTTTTTAAGTTGTTCGGCGTCTTTCACGACGACTTCGAATGTATTGATCGCTCGGTCTTTGGCCGTCACTTTGCAGTTGGCCTGCGAAATGTTGATGCCATGTTCGGTAAATGTCTGCGAGATCATGGCCAAAATCCCGGGGCGATCGTTGGTCAGGATCTTCAATTGTACCGGCCGGCCGCCGGATTCCTTGCCATCCCAACTCACCTCGATGCGTCGAGCTGGATCCAGATCGATCGCGCGACTACATGTTACCGAGTGCACCGCAATGCCGCGCCCGCGCGTAATGAACCCCATGATCGGATCCCCGGGCAGCGGACTGCAACAGCGCGCAAAGCGCACCATAATGTCGTTCATCCCTTGCACAACGACACCACCGGTGGCGCGCGCCGGTCGTTTGCCGGTCATCTTGCGCAAGATCTGATTGATCACCGAAGGCTCTTTGGTGTCCTCGGGAGCCTTTCCGGGCACCAGCTTTTCGGCGATCTGTGCGGGTGTGGCCTTGCCGTAGCCTAGGCCGACAAACAGGCCTTCGGGATTGCCGTAATGCGTTTCTTCGGCCACCGCCTGGACACGCCCATCTTTCATTAGTTTTTGCAGGGAGACGCCGTAGCGTTTTAGTTCGCGTTCGAGGAGTTCCTCGCCCAGGTCACGCGAGCGTTCGCGCTCGGCAATACGCACATACGAGCGGATCTTGGTGCGCGCGCGACTGGTATGCACAAACGACAACCAGTCCTTCGACGGCCGTTGTTGTGGGTTGGTGAGAATCTCGACCACATCGCCATTTTTCAGCTCGTGGCGCAATGGCACCATGCGGCCATTCGTTTTGGCACCCGAGCAGTGGTTGCCGATTTGGCTGTGGATCGCATACGCGAAGTCCACCGGTGTCGCACCACGTCTAAGCGAAATCACCTCGCCCTTGGGGGTGAAGACAAACACCTCGTCAGTGAACAAATCGTACTTCACCGTGTCGAGGAATTCGTTCGGGTCTTTTAGATCTTGCTGCCATTCCAACAGTTGCCGGAGCCAGGCAAATTGCTGCCGGCTCTTCTCGCCCATCTTCGCACTCTCTTTGTACTCCCAGTGCGCGGCGATGCCCTCCTCGGCGATCTGGTGCATCTCCTGAGTGCGGATCTGGATTTCGATGCGCTCGCCTTCGGGGCCAATCACCGTCGTGTGCAACGACTGATAGCGATTGGCCTTGGGCATCGCGATGTAGTCTTTGAAACGCCCGGGCACCGGGTGCCACAAAGAGTGCACGTGCCCCAGCACCTCGTAGCAACGGCTCACGGTATCAACGATGACCCGAAACGCGATGACATCGTGAACCTCCTCAAACGGCAGGTCGCGCGAGCTCATCTTCTTATACAACGAGTGCAGATTCTTTGGCCGGCCTTGCACCTCGCAGGGGATCTCGCGTTTGCCGAGCTCCTCTTTGATGATGGTAATAACCTTGTCGACGTACTCTTTGCGTTCGGCGTTGAGAGCGTCGACCTTGGCGCACAAATCGGTGTAGTCCTGGGGCTGCAAGTACTTGAACGCCAGGTCTTCGAGCTCGCTCTTCACCCAGTTGATGCCGAGGCGATTCGCCAACGGCACGTAAATATCCATCGTTTCCTGGGCAATACGCTGCTGTTTGTGCGGCGCCAAATGCACCAGCGTGCGCATGTTGTGCAGCCGGTCGGCGAGCTTGATCAGGATGACCCGGATATCCTTGGCCATCGCGACCAGCATCTTGCGGAAGTTCTCCGCCTGCTTGTGCTCGTCGGTGTCAAAGCGGATCTGCGACAGCTTGGTGACGCCATCCACGAGCAACATCACTTCGGGGCCGAACATC
>JAKLEG010000406.1 GCA_022703175.1 Myxococcota bacterium
GCTGCCACGTTCTCCAAGGTCGTTCACGACGGGGTTGGGCGAGGCGGTACGCTTCAGCAGGCCTTGCGACGGCGCAGAGCGCTGCGTGTTGTGCGAGGAGTTGGGTTAGCTGGGGATTGTGGGTCATGGGCATCCCCGACTGCGGATGGGGTTCCGGGTAGATGAGCGCGAGCGAGGACTTACGCCCTTACCGCGCGGCCCTCAAAACAGTACTGCGACCGTTAGGGAGCAGTGATGGTGAGGTGTTGGTGCAAATCTCGGCGTCGACGGCTGGAGGAGGCTGCGCGTTGTTTTGGAATTGTAGGGTGGATCTTGGGTGGTGTGAGAGGGTTTGGGGACGATATGCTCCTCCTGTTAGATAAGGCACACGCGCGTTGAGGGGTTGCTAATGTCGGTCGACCTGAGCGGAACGGCGCTGCTCTCAAAAGAAGCCGTCAGTCATTATTGGAACACCCTCGAACGGCAGCGGGCAAAGCAAAGTGATGGTGACGCTGACCGAGGCGCACGGGCTGCGGTGACGGGTGGGAAGCAGATGGATGGCTTCTCGAAGCTCGTGAAGCAGGTAATCCTGAACAGCGGCTTGGAGGATTGCCATGTTTTCCTCGATAGCAAACTCGAGCTTCCGGGATTCTTTCGACCAACCAAGGCATGGGACATGCTGGTTGTCCACGAAGGCACGCTCCTGGCGGCGATGGAATTCAAGTCTCAGAGGGGGCCATCGTTTGGCAACAATTTCAACAATCGGAGTGAAGAGGCTATTGGGACCGGCCACGACCTGGCCACCGCGTATCGCGAAGGCGCGCTGGGCGCAAAGCACCCCAAACCCTGGGCCGGTTGGGTGATGCTTCTCGAAGAGTGTCCTCGGTCTACCGTCCCCGTGAAGGTAGACGAACCGCACTTCAAGGTGTTCCCTGAATTCCAGGGGGCGTCGTATCAGCAGCGTTATGAGTGGCTGCTGCGCAAGCTTGTCAGAGAGAAACTGTATGATGCCGCAGCGTTTCTCACGGCGACCGACGAGGGCGGGCCTCGGGGCGAATTCCGTGAGCCGGCCGAGGACCTCACCATGAAGAAGTTCCTAGCGAGCCTTGGTGGCCATGTGGCCGCATACATGGCTGGAAGGTAGCCACCGTGCAGACCGTGCTCGAATTTCCCCTCCAACTTCCGGCGAGTGCCTATTCATACGGCATGCGCGCCGACGGGGAAACGCACGGAGTCGTCCTCACCAAGCCCCACGTCGTTGAGCTGATCCTTGATCTTGCGGGCTACACCACCAACAAGGATTTGGCATCGCAACGGTTGCTAGAACCCTCCTGCGGGCACGGTGCATTCGTGGTGGCCGCAGTCATGAGGCTCTTGGATTCATGCCATCGGCACGGCCGCGATGTTGCCCAACTGGGTGACGCTATTGTCGCATTCGACATCGACGAGGCTCACGTCGAGCGAACGCGCGATGCGTTGGTCGATATCCTCAAACAGAACAACGTCAACAAGAACGACGCTCGTTTGCTCGCCAGGAGGTGGGTCCGAACAGCCGACTTCTTGCTTACACCTACCACCGGAACGTTCGACTATGTCGTGGGAAATCCACCCTACATTCGCATCGAGCAGCTGTCTCCGGAGTTGCAGGCGGAATACCGTCGTCGGTACACCACAATTTTCGACCGCGCCGACCTCTACATCGCCTTCATCGAGCGCAGCCTTCGTTTGCTGTCGCCGCAAGGCATTCTGTCATTCGTTTGCGCAGATCGCTGGATTCTGAACCGGTACGGGGCTCCCCTCCGCAGCCTTGTTTCTTCTGGGTACGAAGTCCGCACCTACGTTGATCTCCACCAGGCCTCGCCGTTCGAATCAGAGGTCATCGCATATCCCTCGATCTTCGTCATCGCACGCGAGAAAAGTGGTGAGCCGGTCAAGGTCGTGACGCTTTCGCACGCAACCGAGGCGGAGTGTGCAGCCACTACAGAAGTGCATGTCGGTCATGCCTCCCCCTGTCCCGGCGTGACATTCGCAGAGTATCCTACGTGGTTTGAAGGTGATGAACCGTGGGTACTCTCGTCACCCCATCAACTGGCGGTATTGCGCGCTCTCGAATCGCGGTTTCCTGTCTTAGAAGGTAGCGGCCACACGGCAGTGCGAATTGGCGTCGCCACCGGCAACGACTCTGTCTACATTGTGCCGGCCGACGCGGACATCGAACCGAGCCGTCTTGTACCGTTGGTAATGCGCGATGACGTGCAGAACGGCACCGTCACCGACGCCCGGCGATTTGTCATCAACACCTTCAATGACACCGGACTCGTCAATCTTGCCGATTATCCACGGTTGAGCCGCTATTTTCAGCTCCACGCCGCCGCCATCCGCAGGCGGCATGTGGCCAAGGGGAATGACAGCGGTTGGTTCCGTACCATCGACCGCGTCTACCCGGCGTTGGTTGGCAAACCCAAGCTCCTGATCCCAGACATCGCCGGCGCCAACGAGGTCGCGTTCGAGGTCGGCCACTTTTACCCGCATCACAACCTCTATTTTGTGATTTCCGACGAATGGGATCTGGAGGTTCTAGGCGGCCTTCTTAGTTCGTCCGTCGCGCTCTTTTTTGTGTGGTCCTACGCCGTGAAGATGCGCGGCGGTTATCTCCGTTTTCAGGCGCAATACCTGCGCCGGATCCGCGTGCCCTCGCCGGAGTCCTTGCCGGCAAGACTCAAGGCCAAGCTCAAGGCAGCCTTTCGGCGCCGCGATTTCAAGGAGCTAGACCGGCTGGCCCTCGTAGCCTACGGCCTGGCAGAGCTGCCGGAGTTCGATTTTGTGGATACGAGGAAGTAGTGGCGGGCGGCGGCGGGGTTGAGGTGAGTTGGAGCGGATTCGGGAGGGCGATTGGCCCTACATCAGTGTCTCACAACGATCGGCTCCTCATGAACAGCGCGGCCGAACGTCGCAACATCCCGATATGTCGAGGCTTTTTAGGCCGTCAGCGGGGTTCCCAAGCGTGGTTGGAAAGGCCGGATGGTGTTGGTGGATGATGGTCCTCACCATTTAACAATTTGATATTGCGGGGGATTCTCACGAGCGGTAAACGAGGTCACTGGATTCTGAAGGGCTATCGGGTGGGAGCATGAAGGGAAGTTTTTTCGTTTCGCGTCTTGCACGCGGTCTTAAGTCTCACCCCTGGAGATCCCTGCTTTCGGTCTACGTAATGTTCGCGGCTCTTTGGACGCCGACTGAGGCCGTTCTAGCCTTCACATCGGGGCCGGGTCCAAACGGAGTTGTCAAGTTGGGTGTATTGGCAGGCCTCGCCGTAATCATCGGCCTGGCTAGGATGGCCGTGCCGCGATGCGCCTCTCTGCCGCTCCCAGGTACCAAGACGACTGTCCACATCGAGGTGCGAGACCTGCTCGATTTCAATGGCCACAAAGTCATTCCGGTAAACGAGTTTTTCGATTCGGCTCTCGGTTCGAACGTGAACGCTAGCACCCTTCACGGACAGTGCATCCAGCGCCTCTTTAACGGCAGCCAAGCCGCTTTTGACACCGCTGTCGCTACCGCTCTGAGTTCCTCCAAGCCGAGGTCAACTGCGCAACGCCCACTGGGCGGAAAGGTGGTCCAGTACAATATCGGCACCGTGGCTGTGGTCTCTCATGGTCCATCAAAGCTCTTTCTCACCGCCCTCAGTCGAACCGACGTCAGCACAAACAAAGCACATGCGGATATTCACGATCTCATTTCCGCATGGACCGCCACATGGAAAGCAATTCGAGTTGAAACGAGTGGTGAGCCCGTTGCTGTTCCCCTGATGGGAGCGGGACAATCCGGGGTCGGTCTCAGCTACCCCGACCTTCTGAGAACTCTTCTGATGACCTTGGCTCATGAGGCAAGAGAACGGGAAATTGGCAAGCAGGTGCACGTCCTACTTTCAGAGGAAGCGTTCGACGCTATTGATCTGAAGTACATTCGAACCGGGATGGAGGCATAGATGGCATATAAGAACGGGAACTATTCAGCATTCTACGTTAACGATCCATTCGATGAAAACAGTCTTGGTGCCCACGCAACCAAAGACTTTGTGTATTATAATCTTCTCAGAGCATGGAAAGCTGCCGACGCTTCATTTCCATTCATAGACTCACACAACAAGACCTATAGCGTCAGGGACGGGAGCGATTGGGAAGGAACCCTGAAGCCAAGGATTCATAATCGGATCAGTAACTCCAAAAACCTGATCTTGTTTCTGAGTTCGATTACAAGAAATTCGAGGGCCATACGCGAGGAGATGGATTACGGCATCAAAACTCACGGTCTACCGGTAATCGTAATCTATCCAGAGCATGACGACAAATCCGATATTATCAATTGCACACCGAAAACGGTGAAACAAAGCATCAAGAATCTGTGGGATAACCTTCCTGTGTTTCGCGACTCGATGGACAGCGTGCCGACATTACATGTGCCAAACAAAAAGGATCTAATAAAGAAGGCGCTAGAAGATCCGGATTTCATGGTCAATACCAAAGGCAAATCTGGCGTGTTCTTCTATCCATGTTGAGAGTTAGAATACCCTCGGCCGCGGCGAGCACCATGTCGCAGCGTCGCAGTTAGGTGCCGGCATGCTCCGGGGAGCATATCGTGGGTGAACCTTCTCACAACCTACGCGATGGCTCGAAGTTGGGCTTTAACAGTGCGAAATCGTTGACACAAAATGGCGTGGGCCATTGGGTGGACACCATTTCTGGCCGTTAGACGCCCAGACGCTTGCCCGATCACGCGGACCTCCCGAGCGTTCTGAGTTGGTTGTTCATCCGGTCGCCGTTGATGCCCGCTGGTCCGCAGGTATTTCGCTACCCTCCGCGTCAGCCACATCCGCCACTTCCTCCTCAACTGCCTCAGTCACTGCGGCGCCCGTATTGACGCCACGATGGCCAATTCATCCCCACCGACTCGCTGACGCTCGCGGTATTGTCTGATGCGGTCTGTTGCTGCAGGGCATTGCCCCACACCCGCCGCGACCAGGAAACTTCGAGCGCACTCAATTTGCGGCGACCTTCCCCACTTCGTGCTACTCGTGTCAGCACTCTGCTTGGTGCTGCCGTGACCTTGACCCTGCAAGGCAATCGGTGTGCGGCGTGATCCTCGGCGGAAAAGGGGAAGTGATGAGAGTGCTACCAACCATCTTTGAAGATCGCGAGATCCGTCGGCTCTACGACGAAGAATCAGAGACCTGGTACTTCTCGGTCATCGACATCATTCAGGTGCTTACGCAACAGGCCGATTACCAAACGGCGCGGAAGTACTGGAACAAGCTCAAGGAACGACTGCGCGCGGAGGGTAGTGAGTCGGTGACAAGTTGTCACCGACTGAAACTGCCGGCGGCCGACGGCAAGAACTACCTGACTGATGTGGCCACCGCCGAGACACTGTTGCGTCTCGTTCAAAGCGTGCCGAGCCCCAAAGCCGAGCCGATCAAGCTGTGGCTCGCCAAGGTCGGCTACGAGCGCATCCAGGAGCTTTCTGACCCCGCGCAGGCGCTCAAGCGAGCGCGTGCGACTTGGAAGAAATACGGCCGCAGTGACAAGTGGATTCAACAGCGCATGACTGGCCAAGAGACGCGCAACAAGCTCAC
>JAKLEG010000407.1 GCA_022703175.1 Myxococcota bacterium
TCGCGTCAACGACAGCGTCCTCCATGAGCCGACGCGTGGCACCATCGAAACGCGCCAAAACCCAATCAGCACCATCGCCGCCATGTGGGGGTTTGCCGATGCCCACCCTCACGCGCACGAACGCGTCACCCAGATGTGCGACCACAGACCGCACACCCTTGTGACCACCGTGGCCACCTCCAAGCTTTACCCGGACCACGCCTGGCTCGAAGTCGAGCTCATCGTGAATCACCACGACGCTGCTCGGCTCAAGCTTGTAGAAGCGCGACAGCGCCCCTACCGCATCACCGGATAAGTTCATGTAGGTCTGAGGTTCGACCAACATGACCTCGTCGGCGCCCACCTGGCCCTTGCGCACCCGCGCCCCGCCAGAATCACGCGGAGCACCAAAACGATGCCTTTGGGCGAGGGCTTCGACAACCTCGAAGCCCACGTTGTGGCGGGTCCCCGCATACTCCTTGCCTGGATTGCCGAGCCCAACCACCAACCACATCAGCGCACGACCTTCGAACGGCTACTTCTTGCCGCCCTTCTTGTCGGCTGCCGCGGCCGGAGCCGCGCCCTTGCCTGCCGGAGCAGCCTTCGCGTCGGCGGCACCCTTGGCCGGGGCCTTGCCATCCGCTGCAGCGGCTGCTGGAGCAGCACCGTCGGCAGCGACCGCACCCTCGGCGGGCACCACAGTACCGTCGGCTGCGACCGTACCTTCGGCGGCTGTCGGCGTCGCCACCACTTCTTCTTCGGGCAACATGCAGCTGGCCACCACCAGGTCCTGACGCATCGTCAGCGTGACACCCGCGGGGAGAACCATGGTGCTCGTGTGGAAGCTATCGCCGATCGTCAACGCCGAAACGTCCACGATCAACTTCGCCGGAACCTTGTCCGGAAGGCACTGCACTTCGACCTTGCGCAACACTTGGGTGACGATACCGCCATCCACTAAGCCCGCGGCTTTGCCCGTGACTTCCACTGGCACTTCCACGCGGATCGGCTTGGTCATGTCGACGGCATAAAAGTCGACGTGAATAATCTCGTGAGTCATCGGGTCGCGTTGCAGCGACTTCACGAAGGCCTTGAAGCCCTGACCGCCTTCCACCGCCACATCAAAAATGTGACTGGTGCCGTACTTCTGCCGTTGCAGGCCCAGGATATGCGGGTCCAGCGACAGGTGACGCGGCTCCTTGCCGGGGCCATAGGCCACAGCCGGAACCCAACCGGTGGCGCGCAGCTTATGCGACACGCCCTTTTTACCCGGTTCGCGGGGCTTACATTCGATGGTGCTCTTCACATCTACCATGACCAACTCCCTTGTGCTGCTCTCACACAAAGAGCGAGCTGACTGAATCTCCCATATGGATGCGTCGCAGTGCCTTGGCCAACAAGGGCGCTGTGGATAGCACCTCAATGGGTGTCTTGGAAACCCTGGAACGCTCACTAAGTGGAATGGTGTCAGTAATCACCAACCGCTCCAGTGGCGAACTCTCAATACGCTCAATCGCTGGCCCCGATAGCACCCCATGGGTGGCATAGGCAACCACTCGACGAGCCCCAGCGTCTTTTAGCGCTTTGGCTGCACCGGTGATCGTGCCAGCTGTGTCCACCATGTCGTCAATCAACACGACATCTTTGTCTTTAACATTGCCAATGATGTTCATCACTTGGGCAACATTTGGCGCCGAGCGCCGCTTGTCGACAATCGCCAGGCCGCCGCCATGCCGCTTGGAATAGGCGCGTGTGCGTTCGACGCCACCGGCATCAGGCGAGACCAACACGGTTTCGTCGGGCGAAAACGTCGCCTTCATATGGTCGAGCAACACCGGCATCGCAAACAAGTGATCAAACGGCACATTAAAGAAGCCCTGGATCTGCCCCGCATGCAGGTCTAACGCCAACACGCGCGTGGCTCCGGCCGCTTCGATCAAATCACTCACAAGCTTCGCCGTGATCGGTGTCCGCGGCGCAACCTTGCGGTCCTGCCGAGCGTAGCCGTAGTACGGCAACACCGCACAGATGCTGCGGGCCGATGCGCGCTTGAGCGCATCGATCATAATGAGCAGCTCCATGATGTTTTCGTTGGCCGGCGAACAGGTCGACTGAATCACGAACACGTCGCTACCACGAACGTTTTCGCCGATCTCAACGTACAACTCGCCGTCGGAAAAACGCACGATCCTCGACTTGCCCAAAGGCACATCGAGGGTGTCGCAGATCTTCCGCGCAAGCTCAGGATTTGAGCTGCCGCAAAAGACCTTCATGGGCTGCTCAGACGAAATCACGTTTTCCGCCTCCTCAAGGCGGGAGTAGGGAGCACAATGGCTGGGGCGCTAGGATTTGAACCTAGGAGTGCCGGAACCAAAATCCGGTGCCTTACCAGACTTGGCGACGCCCCAGCACGACTGCCAGCTTGCGATGGCAGCTTGCCACTCACCAGGTCCCGCGTTTGAGGCGCAACCCAGCGAAAGGACGCGGAGAACTAGCAACAAGGAGCGCTTCTGTCAACTGATCTGACGTGCCCAAATAGCAGGTAGGAGACAAAATCTATGGCTGTGGCTTCACGGCTTCCATGTAGGGCATCAACGTGAGCTTCTGCGCGTCCGTATGGTTGTGCCGCGGCGCCTTCTTCACAGCCTGCTTTTTCCCTTTGGCCGTGAAAACGAACCCCTTGTGATCGTCCTTCGGCGAGCTAACCACCTTGTTGAAGCTCTTTGTGTCTGCCGTCTGAATTGCAACGTCGCCACTGCAGGCGCAAATGTAGGTGTCCTTGCGTTTGCCCACTTCGACAAAAAACGCGGTACCGCGCACGCCTGCAACAGCGTTCGGCGCATCCACCTCGTAACTTGCGCCTTTCGGGATGAAGCTCCACACGGCCCCCGTAAGCAACTTGAGCGACAACTTCGCGCGCTCGTTGGCCCCAAGCTTCAAGCTGCTTTGGGCACGAATCTCAATCACTGACCCCGGCTCCAACGTAATCACGGCAAAGCTATCCTTGCCGGTCGTAATGGCCGAGCTGTCGCCAATCGCCAAGCCATCCTTGGCCGGCGCGTTGTCTAACGTCACATCGCCTTCGACATGAAGAAACCGACGCACCGCCAACGCTGGCACGGGGGCTGCGGCTGGTGGTGTAGGCTCGGCAGCGGGCACAGCCGCTGGCGTCGGCACTGGCGCCATATCCACGGGTTCTGCCTTGGTGCAGGCCCCCAGTAACGTCATGATGGCCACGGTCGACATCGCAATACGCATCGCGCACCTCTCCTGGGCCACGGATCACAGGCCCCCAATAAAAAAGGCGCCGACGTGGTGTGAGCCACATCGACGCCCTCAAGAGATTAACAATCAACTCGCCACAGGCAATGGCGAACAGCCGTGCAACTACTTCTTGGCCTTCTTGCCCTTCTTGGCCTTGTCCTTCTTGCCCTTTTCCTTCTTACCCTTGCCGTCCTTCTTGATCGGATTCTTCTCGACGAACGCCGCGACGTCAACCTTCAGGGCCTCGCCCGCCTTCACGAGCGGCAACTCCAGCTTCTCTTCGCCCTTGGTGAGCGCCACAGCCACCTTGGTGCCATCTTCGCTCTTGGTCTCTTCACCGCACGCGGCCTCGCCCAACAGTGCGTACACGTGGTCTTTGACGCCTTCGCCCGCCAGCACATCGGCAGCGCCATCGGTAGCCATCGCTGTCACCTTGGCGTCATCCTTCGCTTTGGCGGCCTCGACAATGCCTTTGCAGATATCCACGCCGGTGAGCACCGGCTGGGCCGCGGGTTGGGCCGCAGGCTGCCCCTCAGGGGTGCCCGCCGCTGCAGGTTGCGCCGCCGGAGCGGGTTGATCTTCAGGCGCCGCCGCCTGCTCTTGGCAAGCTAGGCCCAAGCAAGGCAGCACAAACACCAAAGCCAAGGTACGAAGCTTCATAGAATCCACTCCTTCGCGCAGTTGCTCTTTGTCGTTTGCAGGCCGCGCTATTGCGGCACGTCGGATCGTTCTGGTTGTGCGTATCCTGGGGGCGACTTGCGGTCAAGCTATTGGCCGCGCAGGTCTCTGAAATCCTTGCGAAAATTCACTTTGGGCGCCAACCGACGTAGAGCACCTCGCGCAGCTTCGCCAAGCTCTGGGCGTCCCGGCTGCCAGCGAAGTCGAACTGGGCCGCCAGGCGCTCATCCGCCGCCGCTAAGCGATAGCTCAACACTTGGGCCAAGTTGCGCACCAACTTCAACGCCGCTGGGCGGTTCATCTGGCACATCTCATCGAACTCGCCGCGCGACAAAATCGCCAGGGTGACATCGCTCACAGTGTTGACGCTGGCGATGGCGGGACGTTTGGCCAAGATTTCAATCTCGCCAAACACACTGGGCGCTTGTAGCGTACTAATGATACGCCCACGCCCATCTAAGCCGCGCTTGACGACCTCTACCGAGCCTGTCAGCAAAACAAAAATAGGATGCCCCGGCGGATCCCCTTCGCGAATCAGGCCGCGCTCAGGTCCTAGACTTTGCGGCTCCATCCGCGACGCGATCTCTTCCAACTCCGTGGTCGAGAGGCTCTGGAACAACGGTAGCTGCGCCAACACCTCAGTATCGACTGGCATGCTATTCAAGGTAGGGGTGCGCACGCATCTAGGCAAGAAATCTGCGGATTTGGCACAATTGTGGGGGGGCGTGCGCTGCACCTTAGCCGTGCTGCTGAAGCCTTGCGTGTGCCTGCGCAGCCACAGCCAACGCGCGTTTACCGGCCGACGTCTGGCCGTGGGAGTCTGTGGCTAACACGCGGCGTAGCAAGGCCGCCGCGGACGTCAGCTCTCCCGAACGCAGTTGCAGCTCTGCTTGGGCCACCAACGCCTCGGCACAATCGGGCATGCGCGCCAAAACCGCCTCAATGTGAGCCTCCGCGCTATCTGACGCTCCTTCCTCTAGGTAGAGCTCCGCCGCCAACAGGGCCGGGGTGAAATCGGTGCGGTCTAACGCACAAAGCATTTCCAACATGATCAGCGCACGTTCTCGGTGCCCGCCGTCGACAAAAAACTGCGCCCGTCCTTTTAGCGCCTGAAGATAGTCGTCGCCAAAGCCCAACAGCTGCTTAAGCTCCATCGTGCCGTTCTCATACGCCTGCAATTCTTGTGTGCTAAACGTTGTCATCGTCATCTCCTTAGCCTGCCAGGTTGCGAATGATCGCCATCGTGGTGTCGTGCATCGCCTTCGAGAGGTTGGACATCAGCTGCAGGTACATCGCGGCCTTCTGTTGCGCCTCCTGCAACTCAAACGCCCCCATCTGTGCGTCCTCCCCCACGGTCGCAAGAGCGTTATTCAGGTTCTCGATGTAGTCATCCAAGAACTGCTTCTTGTCCGTTGGGATTGGGTGGCCGCCAGCTGTGAGTTGTGAAGCCTGAGAGCCTTCCTCCAGTGCCGCCGAGCTACCCTCCAAGCCTACGGGAGGCTCAGCCTCAGCGTTCGTCTCAGCGCGCGTTACCGTGTAGTCCTTGCCGAACAGCTTTTGCAGCAGCGCGTCGCCTTCAGGCATCGCCGCCACGGCAGTGGCAAAGGCATTCAGATCCTCAGGCGTCAAGTTGCGCAGCTTCGCTTGCAACACCGACGTCACGGTGCAGGCGTCTGCCCCTT
>JAKLEG010000408.1 GCA_022703175.1 Myxococcota bacterium
TTGGCCCAGCTGCAATAACACGTAGCACCGCGCCTGTTGCGCAGTCGCATCCCCCGGACACGCTGTCGCCATGCTGTCGAAACCGGCAAGCGCGCGGTCGAATGCCCCGGCCTCCAACGCCAACACCGCCAAGCCACGATGACAGGTGCAGCGGTCGGCATCCTGTTCAACGCACTTCAAATACTCGACCCGGGCCGCCTCCGGCTCCTGTCGGTGATAATGGCAATCACCCAGATTGGCACGGGCGCTTACGAACTCGGGGTCGACGGTAAGCGCGTGGGCGTACATCTCGCAGGCGCCGGACAGATCACCGTGCAGAGCCAGAAGCTCGCCATAGTTGTTCAACCCCTCAGGAAAATCTGGTTTTAATGCTAAGGCGCGTTTGTAATGATCAGCCGCAACGTCAACCTGCCCGCGGGCGCGCGCCAGAAGGCCCGCAAGATTGTGCGCCTCGGCGTAGCTCGGGTCGTGCTCCATCGCAAGCGCTACCCGCGCCTCGGCACGCTCCAAATCGCCAGCGGCAAAATACTGCGCAGCCCAGTACAAGTGGTCTTGTGCGAGTGCCGAAGGCACGCCCCCACATGACCGACAGCCAGTACCTAAAATCAACAACAACCCAGCCGCGCCGACTCGTAAACCGCGGACACCTCGACCCTTGCGCATGCGCCGCATGCGGACCTCCGACCGACAAGATGCGTGAATTCAAGAAGGCCGCACCATACGCCCGGCGGACGGGCTGGTGCTCTAGAGGGCCTACACGCGCTCGTGCAAACTTGGCTTCGTTTTCGTTGCGGACAAAGCGATCGAACGCTCAGTACGAGCTAAACCTTAAGCGGGCGCTGTGGCACGGCAGGCGTCGACTTGGCGGTGGTCAGCACACTCACTTCGGTGAGGGTGTACTTGCCAGCGCGGTAGGTGCCATCCAAATCACGATGGAAGCGGATCTCGCGCCCACCAGCAGGGTCGTAGGCTTTCAGATTGTCACCCTCGCGACCCACCACTAAAAGAAAGTGATCGGCAGCCGAGATGGCTGACTTGTCACCCTTCTTGTAGTCAACGCCAACCAAGAGCTTGGCTCCGCGATCCAAGGCTTCTTCGGCATGAGCCAGTGCGGCGGGGGTTGCCCGATCCCGCGATTGTACCGTCAAACCCAGCGCTTTGGCCGCGACGGGAATATTCATATCAGCGCCCTTGAAGCCGCCGGCCGCAACAATGGCCGTGTTGGCACTGACCGGATCATGCTCTGCACCCGTCAATTGGTTGGTCGCCATCGTGAGGCTTGAGAGTACACATCCGGATTGCGAAATGGTGCGATTGCTATTGGCATCGCCCAACCGCTGGACCTTGTAGTTGCCCTGATTAATAAGTTTGTTGTGGGTGGCCTGGGACGCGACTGGCGTGAGCGATTGGCTACCCAGCTCCGGTGTTTCGGCATAGATGGCCGACGCATCGGTTAATGTCGAGGCGCGCACGATCTCATTAACGAGCAACCGGCCGAGTTCGTCGGAACCTAGCGCAGCGCTCACAAGCGGCGTGAGAAACTCCCGCACTGCATTGATTTGGCCCAGGTTTTGAACCGTGGCCGTTGACATCCCGGCGTCAGCAACCTGGCTTGCGCGCACGGCAGAGGATGCTTGCGTATCGATCGGTTTCACCATTCTATCCACCTCAAGAGCGCACCCTAGCACGTAGGCTCGGACTCCAACAACCGGTTCGAGGGGCTGCACTGCGGCGGCGCGCTATGTGGCCATGAGTCAACGAGCGCGGTGCCAACGCGGCCTTGACTTGCTGCGTTCTATGGCATTGATACGACAGACGGCGGCGCGGTACACGTCGGCGCGCCCACACCCGTTTTGGCAGGGCTATGGCACTCGATTTGAGACTCCAACAGAAGATGGTGCAGCAGCTGGTGATGACACCGCAGCTGCAGCAAGCCATCAAACTCCTGCAGCTATCCCACATGGAGATGGCCGACGTCCTGCAGGCTGAACTCGAACAAAACCCGGTGCTCGAGGAGCCCAACGACGGCAGCGATGAGGGCCCCGAGGTAAACGCAGAGTCGAACGCCGAAACGGAGGCCGCTGCCGAGGCCGATGGCATGATGGGCTTGGGCGCCACTCCTGACGCCGACAACCCCTCTGGGACAGAGTTAGCGCTACCAGGTCCCGCCGAGCAAAGTGAGATCGTCACCGACATCGGCACGGTGCTCACCGAAGCCCCGGCCGGTTCGACTCCCGAACCGACCTCTAACGAGGTGGAGCGCGAAATCGATTGGGAGTCTTACCTCGACACCTACAGCTACTCACTACCCGCCTCTGCTGGCGGACGTGCTGACGACGAGCTACCGCCGTTTGAAGCAACGATGACCAAGTCACAATCGTTGCATGATCATCTGCGCTGGCAGGTGCAGCTGGCCGATCTCTCCGCCGAAGAGAACCAAGTGGCCGCGATGCTGATTGAGGAGATCAACGAGGACGGCTACTTGGCCCCCGAGGCGGTTGCGCTCGTAGCCGACGAGCTCGATGTCTCGGTAGACGACGTCGAGACGGTGGTCCGCGAGTTGCAGACATTCGAGCCTACCGGCGTGGCTGCGCGCAATTTGCGCGAGTGTCTGCTTATTCAGGTGCGTGAACGCGCCGCCGAGAACCCACTGCTGGTCGAGATCATCGACAAACACCTGCACCAGGTCGAGCGCCGCAACTACCTCGCCATCGCCAAAGAGCTGAAAGTCCCTGTGGAAGCTGTCACCGACGTGGTGAAGCTTATCGGCCACCTCGAACCGCGCCCCGGGCGCTCGTATTCCGATCGCGAGCCGCAATACATCACGCCCGACATCTACGTCGTAAAGGTAGGCGATGATTATGCCATCCTGTTGAACGAGGATGGCCTACCGAAGCTGCGCATCTCCAATTATTACCGCGAGGCAATGGCGCACTCGGGCGGCAACACCAAAAGCTTCATCCAAGAGAAGTTGCGCTCGGCGGTGTGGCTCATTCGGTCGATCCACATGCGCCAGCGGACCATCTACCGCGTGATGGAAAGCATCCTGAAGTTCCAACACGACTTCTTTGAACGTGGCCCGACGGCGCTCAAGCCGCTGATCTTGAAGGACGTCGCTGAGGATGTGGGAATGCACGAGTCGACCATCTCGCGCGTGACCACCAACAAGTATGTCCACACCCCGCAGGGGATCTATGAGTTGAAGTACTTCTTCAACTCCTCCATCGCGAAGGTGGATGGCGATGCCATTGCCTCGGAGTCGGTACGCAACCATATCGAGAAATTGATCCGTGAGGAGTCACCGAAGTCCCCGCTCTCCGATCAACAAATCGTCGAGGTCTTGAAGAAGCAGAACATCGACATCGCCCGCCGGACGGTGGCTAAATATCGCGAGATGTTGCGGATCCCATCCTCGTCGAAACGCAAAAGGACCTTCTAGCGTGGCCGCCAGGCGGCCCAGAGCACACACAGCCAAGGGAGATCGCGGAGTTACCAGTGAGATTGAATGATATCCTGCAACCGAGCAATCTCATCGCCGCCGTCACCGCCACCGACAAACAGGCAGTGCTCGCCGAATTATGTGCGCACGCCTGCCATTACAGCGCCGTCGATGGCTTCACCCCTGAACAAATCCTGAGCGCCGTGCTCGATCGTGAACGCTTGGGCTCTACGGGCGTCGGCCAGGGGATCGCCATCCCGCATGCCCGTCTGCCTGGGCTCGCGCGCCTAACAGCGGTGTACGCGCAAAGCCCCCACGGCATCCCCTTCGATGCGATCGACCAAGAGCCAGTGACCATCCTGTTTCTGTTGCTGGTGCCCGAGAGCTCGTCGGGATTGCACCTGAAGGCGCTCGCGCGCATTGCCCGCTTGTTAAAGGGCGATGAACTGCGACGTCGGCTGCGCGCCCTGCGAGATCCGGCCGCGATCTACCAGTTGCTGCTTGAAGAAGACAACAAGGTCGGCGCATGAGCATCCCTGCCAAACTCCTCATCGCCGATACCCTATTTGATCTGCGCCTGGTACTGCTTGCGGGCAGCGCAGGTCTCGACCGTGAGATTAACGAGCGGCGGGTACAAAAACCCGGTTTAGCGATCGCCGGGTTCGTCGAGATGATCCAACCCAGCCGTATGCAAGTGCTGGGCAACACCGAGATCAGCTACCTGCGGAGCTTGGGCGACGCCCAACAACGCTCGGCGATTGAACACTTCTTCGCCTCCGGACTCGCTTGTGCCGTGCTCACCACTGCACTCGAAGTCCCCCCTTTCTTGTTGGAGTGCGCCGACCGCGAGGCGGTGCCGCTGTTCCACTCTGAGCACAACTCCTGGCAGTTCATTGCTCAAGTCCACGACTTCCTCGAAGACCGGTTAAGCCTAGAAATCTCGCGTCACGGTGTCTTGGTCGATGTCTTCGGCGTCGGGGTGATGCTCACAGGCCCCTCGGGCATCGGCAAGAGCGAATGCGCCCTCGACCTGGTGTTGCGCGGCCATCGCTTGGTGGCCGATGACGCAGTCTTGATCCGATCGCGGCATACGCAATTGTATGGCTCCGGAGCTCCTGTCACGCGCCACCATATGGAGGTCCGCGGTCTGGGCATCATCAATGTCAAAGAGCTTTTCGGCGCCGCATCGGTACGCGAGAGCAAACGCATCGAGTTGGTGGTCGACTTGATTGAGGGCAAAGAGCCCGCCGATTTCGATCGCACGGGCCTTGAAGACCACTACGAAACCATCCTCGATGTGCCTGTGCCGAAGCTCCGCATCCCTGTGCGGCCCGGGCGCAACTTGGCCTCCATCGTTGAAGTGGCATCTCGCAACCACATTCTGAAGACCCAAGGGCACCACGCCGCGCGCGAACTCCAACAACGCATCGAACGTCAGTTGGCGCAGAGTAGCGAGGCCACGCACGCCGACGAGGTGGAGTGATGGCGCTGGATCTCATCATCCTGACGGGCCAATCGGGGTCGGGTAAATCCACGGTGCTGCGCGCCTTGGAAGATCATGGCTACGTCTGCGTCGACAACCTCCCGGTGCGATTGATTGAACGGCTGCTCGACGAGGTGCTCACCGAGCGGTCTGTCACCCGCCTGGTCGCCGTGATGGATGTTCGCACCGCGCATTTTGTTGAGGAAGCACCAGCTCTGGTCGAGCGGTTGCGCAAGCGCCTCGGTAGTGTGCGAGTGCTCTACCTAGAAGCGAGCGAAGCTGCGCTGGTGCGGCGCTATTCTGAAACGCGGCGCAGCCACCCCTTGGACAGTGGTAGCGGCTTGCGGTGGGCCATCTCAAAAGAACGTGAAATCCTCGCCCCTCTCAGAGAGGTAGCGGACGACACCCTCGACACCTCGGCGATGTCGCCGCATGAGCTGCGAAATCGCATCCTCGACCAGGTGGTAGGTGTCGCTGTAGGCAGTGTGCTGCGCGTCGCCTTGATGAGCTTTGGTTTCAAAAACGGCATCCCGCTTGAAGCCGACACCGTGTTCGATGTTCGCTATTTACCCAACCCCTATTTCGAAGAGTGCTTGCGTCCACTCACCGGAGTCGACCCAAAAGTACGCGATTTTGTGATGCAATCGGACGAAGGCAGGCTCTTCCTCGAA
>JAKLEG010000409.1 GCA_022703175.1 Myxococcota bacterium
AAACGAGGGCGCATGCTAGCAAGCCGGCCTTCGCCGTCCAAGGGGGTGCACGATGGGGCTTTTGAGCGTTCATAACGAGTGGGATCCGCTTGAGGAAGTCATCGTTGGGCGTGTTGAGAACGCGCGCATCCCTCGTCGTGACAAAGGCCTCTACGCGGTCGAGTACCTGGATCTCGGTCATCCCGACAAGATTTTGAGCGGACCGTACCCGACCCAGTGTGTCGAGGAAACGGCCGAAGACCTCGAACGAATTGTCGAAGCATTTCAAAAGCTTGGCATCGTGGTGCAGAGACCCGAGGTGTTTGACCACGCGCGTACCTTCGCGACCCCAGATTGGGAATCGGACGGCATGTTCAACTACTGCCCCCGAGACATTTTCCTCGCCGTGGGCGAGACGCTCATCGAAACCCCCAACGTCCTGCGTGCTCGCCAGTTTGAGTCGCTCGCTTACAAGCCGTTGTTGCGCGAGTACTTTAACAACGGTGCGCGCTGGCTTAGTGCACCACGCCCGCAGTTACTCGATTCGGTCTATCAAACGGAGCCCGCCAAGGGTTTTGCGGTGGATGAGACCGAACCGATGTTCGATGCCGCCAATGTGCTGCGCTTCGGGCGCGATCTCGTCTATCTGGTCTCGGACAGCGGTAATTACGCCGGGGCCAAATGGCTGCAGAGCACGCTCGGCCCCGGATACCGCGTGCACGCGTTTGCTAATCTGCGCAACACGGTCCACATCGACACCACGCTGATGCCGGTCCGCCCGGGCCTCATGATCGTCAATGGCCGCTACGTCACCCCCAGCAACCTGCCGTCGATCTTCAAAAAGTGGGACATCATTTATTTTAACGACGTGGTTGAGATGGGCTACGTTGGCATCCCCAGCTCTTCGAATTGGGTGGGGGTGAATTTCCTGATGATCACACCCTCGTTGGCGATGGTCGACGAACGGCAAAAGCCGCTGATAGATGCCTTGCAGAGCCGTCGGGTGGAGGTGCTACCGTTGCGTCTGCGTCATTCGCGCACGCTGGGCGGTGGCTTCCACTGTGTTACTCTCGACGTGCGTCGACGTGGCACGTTGGAGTCCTACTGCGATTGAGGTTTTCGTCGCGGGTCGGGCCACGATCGCGTTGGAGTATTCATGGTGGCGGTAAAACCTGTGGCAGACGCTGTGATGCGCCCACGGGCCTGGGTTTTGGTTGCTATCCTAGTCGCGAACTGTGGCCGCTCTGACTGGGTCGTGGCCCGGTGCGATGAGGACGACCCGCGAGCTGAGTGCCACCGCGGTGGCGATGCTGCCGATGAGCCAGGAGCTTGCCGGGGTCCGCTCATGTTGGGCGGTGTGCCATTCGCAGGGCTTCAAGGTGCGCCCATGGCCATGGCTCTGGCGGACGTCAACGACGACGGCCGGCTCGACGCGGTTGTTGCCACCATCAGCCCCACCAATGTCCATATTTTGCTTGGCACCGGGATTGGCACGTTCAGCAACTTTGCCACCTATGCCGGGGGCACAGAACCGAACGCTGTCGTGGTAGCCGATTTCGACGCCGACGGTACGTTCGACGTGGTGGTGTCAGACAACGGAGCGGCTCATGTGCAGGTGCTTGTCGGCAACGGCGACGGTACCTTTGTCGACGCCGCGCCAGTGGCTGTGGAGTCCTATCCCAGGGCGCTGGCCACTGGGGATTTCAATGGGGATGGCCGGCTCGATCTGGCGGTTGCCAACAACAACTCGCTGGGCCTGGCGTTAGGTAACGGCGACGGCAGTTTTAAAAATATCGTGAATTACGCCTCAGGTCCGTGGGCTTATGGGGTGACGGTGGGCGATTTCAATCGCGATGGCAAATTGGATGCAGCCACGGTGAACTGGACCGGTACCCTCGTGTTCTTTGTTGGCAACGGCGACGGCACGCTGCAAGCCGGTGTTACTGTGGCCACCAGCGTTGGTTTCCATCGCTTAACCTCTGCCGATCTGAACGCCGATGGCAAGCTCGACCTCGTGACGTTAGGGACGAACCAAATTAGCGTCATGTTGGGCAACGGTGACAATACCTTCGCAGCCGCCGTCGTTTATGATCTCGACACCAACACCGACACCTCGGTGGCGGTGGCCGACTTAAATCGCGACGGCAAACCGGACGTAATCGCGGGTGGCTCAGGGCTCGTCGTGAGCCTGCTCTTCGGCAACGGTGACGGCTCCCTCCAGGCGCCGGTGGCCTATGGCATCGGAGTGTCCGCATCAATCGTGGAGGCAGGAGATCTCAACAACGATGGCGACCTCGACCTGGCCATCGCCAATACGTCCATTCGTGGAATTGCGGTTTTCCTTGGCAACAGTGATGGTAGCTTCCTCGCGCCTCGCGAAAACGTCACCGGTATTGGCTCTTGGCCAAATGCGTCGCCAAGTGCGCTGGCGGCCGGGGATTTCAACACCGACGGTCATCTCGATCTTGCGGTGACCAACAGCGTTCGGGATAACGTGCGCGTGCTGTTGGGGCAAGGGAGCGGCGACTTCCAAACCGGCGTTGATTATCTCGTAGGTATCGCACCTGCGTCAGTCGTCGCGGTCGACCTGAATGCGGATGGCCGGCTCGACCTCGCGGCAGCTAATCGGGACAGCGCCAACGTTAGCATTTTGCTCGGGGCCGCCGATGGGAGCTTTCAACCCGCGGTTTTTTACGCCGCTGGTACCACGCCTGTCGCCATGGTTGCAGGTGATTTCAACGGTGACCAGCGGGCCGACTTGATGACGGTGAACGGCGACAGCGCCGACGTAACGCTACTGCTGGCCAACGGCGACGGCAGTTTTCAAAGTGGGGTTGCTTTTGCCGTTGGGACCTCGCCCACCAGCGCGGTCTCCGGCGATTTCGATTTCGATGGTCAGCGGGATCTGGCCGTGTGCTCGGGTGGCGAAAACAGTGTCAAGGTCTTGCTCGGTGCCGGTGCTGGCGGCATGGCGCCTGCCGTTCCCTATGCCGTGGGTATGACTCCGGCCTCCATTGGTGCGGGCGACCTCAACAGGGATGGTGTGTTGGACCTCGCGGTCATCAATGCCGGTAGTGGTGATATCAGCCTCTTGTTTGGCCAAGGGGATGGCACGTTTGTTGGTGGGACCCGCGTCGCAGCGAAAGCGAATGCCAGCGCCATCGTCGTGGTCGACCTGGATGGCGACGCCGTGTTGGATCTTGCGGTCACGAACCTCGACGACGCTAGCGTGAGCGTATTTTTGGGGCGCGGCGATGGCTCGTTCGGCGCGGTTGCCACTTACGCGGTGGGATCGGCTCCTGTCGCGTTGGTCACGGGCGACTTCAATGGCGACAGTGATATCGATTTGGTGGTGGCCAACAGCGGCAGCGACACCGTGAGCTTGTTGCTGGCGTTTGGTTGCCTGTAGCCCATGCTCAGATGGCTCCGTTACGACTTGGTTCGATACGGCGCGCCTGCCAGGGTGTATTTCTTCGCCACGAAGGCGATGTCCCGCTTGGTCATGCAATCGGTTTCAAAGTCGGTGCCGGGGGAGAGATAGGCTGGGCGGCGTTTGCTCTGCAGCTGGATGCCGTATTTGTCCGGCTGGTTTAGTACCTCGGTCCCGAAAAACAGGTGCAACTGTTGACCGCCCGAGTTGTCTTTAATTTTGACTCCCAGCTCTTGCACAAAGCGCAGTGTTGCCAGCGCCGACTCCCGTGTTTGCTTGGGCAGACCGTACAGCGTGAAGACCTCGGCCTCGATCCCTACCGCTTGCGTCATCCGCACCGCCTCCGCAAAGCGCGGTAGATCGATGCGTTTGTTCAGGATTCGGTTCACCGCTAGGTCGACCGACTCCAGGCCGTAGGCAATGCCTTTGACACCTGCTTCGGCCATTAGCTCCAACAGCGGCGCGTCTACTAGGTCCGCTCGGGTCTCGCACCAAATATCGAGCTTCCAACGTCGCTTCAGAATGCCGCGCATGATGGCTTGCACGCGCTTCTTGTCGAAGGTGAAGGCGGGGTCGGCAAAAAAGAACCGGCGTTTGTGGTGGCGCACACAGGCGTGCATGTCGTCGAGCACCCGGCGTACGGAGTGTGACCGGATCCGTCGGCCAAAGGCCTTGGGCGTGTAGCAAAATCCGCAGGTGTAGGTGCAACCGCGCGAGGTGAGAAGTGCTGCGCCCGAGTGGTCTGTCCAGCGATAGACGCCGGTTTGATAGGGCGATGGCAGGGTGTCCAAGTCGCGCACAAAGGGTCGAGGGGCGGTTTCGTAGATGCCATCGTCGTCTTGAAACGCAATGCCTTTCACGCGGGCGAGGTCGCCATCGCGCCCCAGGCGAGCCACCAGGTCGGGTAGCACCGTTTCACCCTCGCCGCGAATGATCACGTCGACGTCTGGCATATCGGCCAACGCCTCGGCGGGCATAAAGGTGGCCTGCGGCCCACCGATGGCCACCAGAATCGTCGGGTCGCAGCGCTTCACCAGCTGCGCCAAGCTCACGGCCATGCGGATGTTGATCTGATAGGTCGCCATACCAACCACCGTGGGTTGGTATGTTTGGATAAACGCGCAGATCTCGGCGTCGGTGAGCGAGGTGTCGGTATCCACTTCGCAGATGATCGAATCGATGTTGTGGTGAGCCAGACTCGCGGCGATGTAGCCGAGCGACACCGGAAACAAGTCCCCCCCGAGCGGCGGCAAATTGAACAACAGTACTTTGGGTCTCACAAGACATCCTTTCGCACGCCGCCCCTTACAAGAGTCGCTCGGCGTCGGCAACAGCGCCATGGTTGTTTCGTGCTGAAGAACGGAACGCTCAACGCTTTTGCGGCCACGCCCATGGAAGCGCTCTGTTGGTTGTGTCTGTGTAAAAAATTTAAATAATTCAAATAGTTACATAAATTTACCTGCGCCATGTTGGGGCCATAGCCGGTGTTTACGTGACGATCTGGTTGACAAAGCCGGGGTCAAAATAATATCAGTAAATAGTTATCGATAAAGAAGTACGCAATAACTGGAGGCTGTATGGCACAACGTTGGATCCAGGGAAGTGGCAATCAAGAGGCGCTATCCCGGTGGGCGCAATACCGCCGCTATTTGGCTGTGCTGCGCGGGCGTGGGCGGACAATCGCGTCGCTGCCGAGGCTCGCCGAGATCACCGGCGTGCCTGAGACTACCGTGCGTGAGGACCTGCTGGCCCTTGGGTTTGCGGCGCGACGCCAGGAACGTTTTGACGTCAACGACCTGCTGCTCTTGGCCGAGCGGGTGCTCGGTGACCGGCGTCAGCAGGATGCCTTTTTGTTGGGCGTCGGGCAGCTGGGCAGCGCGCTTTTGAGCGTACAGCCGCTTGAGCTCTACGGCGTGGATATCATAGCGGGTTTCGACCCCGATCCGGCTCTGGCCAACACGGAGGTAGGCGGACGGGTGGTGTTGGGTCTCGACAAGCTCGCAAGCCTTGCCCAACGGTTGAACGTGAAAGTGGGGGTGGTGGCTGTGCCTGCCCTACACACCCAGGCGGCGGTGACGTCGCTTATCGAGGTGGGGATGACCAGCGTTTGGGTCACCCGCGGGTCGCGGCCCAAGGTCAACAAAGGGGTGGTGCTGGAGTACGGCAAGGC
>JAKLEG010000041.1 GCA_022703175.1 Myxococcota bacterium
AACTAAGAACTCTGCGGCGTGAGCTGGCTGTACTGGAGCGGCGGTTGGGCGAGTTGGGGGCAGCGGTCGCTGAGGACGCGCTGCTTGCAGGTGTGGCGGTGGAGTGCAACGGTGAGGCAATCGTCGAGGTGGGGTTGGCGTACGTCGTGCCTGGTGCCACGTGGAGCCCAGACTACGATCTTCGGTTTGCCTCTCAGGGGAATCGGAAGACCGGAGTCGGTAAGGCCGAGATCACCATGGCGGCGGTGGTGCGTCAGGCCACTGGTGAGGATTGGGACGGCGTGCAGTTAGTGCTGTCGACAGCGAAGCCACGTTTGGGGGCCGAGGCGCCGTTGCCCGCGCCGTTGTATGTTTCGGGCTACGAGACACAAAAGGGAAAAGTGTTGGTCCAGGCCACCGAGCAGCGCGAATCGCTGAGCGTTGGTGATGCGGCGCCTGCAAGTGGACCCGAGGCCGCTGAGCTAAACGATCAAGGTCAGTCGTTTGCGCTGACGATCCCGTTCCCTGTGACGATCCATGCGGATGGTCGGCCGTATTGGATGCCGGTGGATAAGCGCGAGACCAGCGCCGAGGCCAAATTGATCACGGTGCCCAAGCTGCGTTCCTATGCCTACCAGGTGGCGGTGTTGAAGAACGCAGCGAGCTATCCGCTCCTGGCCGGTACGCTGCACACGTATCGCCACGGTGCCTACGTGGGGGACAGCACCCTGGAGTACAAGGCCCCAGGCGAACCAGTGGAGGCGTCGTTGGGCGTCGACGAAGAGCTGAAAGTGACGCGCGCGCCGATTGAGGAGCAAAACAAGGCGGGCGGCTTCATTGCCGATCAGAAATTGAACCGTGCTTATCGCATTACGGTGACCAACCAGGCCACCAGTACGCAAACCATCGAGGTGCGCGAGAACATCCCGGTGACCAAGGTCGACGATGTGAAGGTCGAAATCCTTAAAGAGGGCACGACCGCTGGCTACAAGTTGGACACGTATCGGGGCCTGGTGAGCTGGGAGCTCAAGCTTATGCCCGGTGAAAAGAAGAGCGTCGACTTGTGGTTTAAGATTGCTCTTCCGAGTGACTGGGTGATCGGCGGCTAGACGAGAAGAGACCTTACGGCACGATGCACGTCACTCAGAATTTCCTCAATACGTTAGAAACAGAAACCTAGGCGCTCGGGTTGCTCGGGCCACCTTGGTTCGGGCTTGCCGGGCGACCACCGCCGCCCGGACCGCGCGGACCGCCTTGGCCACGCGGTGCGCCTTGGCCACGTGGGCCGCCGCGACCCCCTCCGGGACCCCGAGGACCACCGCGACCACGGGGAGCGCCACGCCCCCCTCCGGGACCTCCATGAGCGCGCTCGGCCATCTCAGCTCGCTTGCGATCGGCCGCCGCGGCTTCCATCGAGAACGGGCCGGTTAGATCTTCGACCTCGCCAGGTTTGGCGCCCTTGGGACCCTTCGGAGCGCCACGGTTGCCGCCCGGACGGCCACCTCCTGGACGACCGCCATGGCCACCGCCACGTCGATCGCGTCGGTCGCCGCCACCGCTTTCGAGGGCGTCAACGACGTAGGCGAATTCGCCCACGACCGTCGCACGCGCAGGCGCGCCGGTGGGCTGCACCACGGTCACCTGACGGACGCGATCGAGGCGGTTGCCCACCACGTTTAGAGCGTCCACCAAGCGCGCTGCCCGTTTTTCGTCCAAGTTCATCGCTTGCATCAGCGTGGTCACTTCAAGCGAGGGACCTGTTTCAGCAGCCGGTGCTCCTTCAACAGGTGCGCTGGCGATAGCCTCGGCCGGTGCTTCAACAGGAGCCGCTGGTGCGGTCTCCACCGCGGCTTCTGGGGCCGTGGGGGCGGCTTCGGCAGCCGGCGCGCTCTTCTTGATCTTGGCCAGGTGCTGCTTGGCAGTTTTGAGAACGATAGCGTGGAATTGAGTAACGGTAATCATGGGCCGCCGCCTATCATGAGAAGCCGCGTAAGGTCGAATGCTAGTTGCATGTCTTTGTACGATCTTGATCCGGCCTTGGGCAGCGCCCGCAAGGCTGCCATGCTCAACCCAGCATCGCTCGGCATCAGGGGGGGGCTTGACGCGGCATACACAAATCGTTCGTCGCCGTCGCAAGGATGGCTGTGGCGGGTTTCAGGGTGCACAATGGCAGCAGCACCCGCGGGTGCTGGGGGTGTCCCATGATGATCTTGTTCGTAGGCCTGCTGGTTACAACCGCAGCGCTCCCCACCTGGCGGTTGGCGATTCGAGACGAAGCCAACAAACGAGTGCAAGAAGTCGCCACGCCGCACGGCAAACGCGTCGACTTCGTCGCCGGGCATTGGCACTGTGAACTGGTGAGCTACACCGAGGACCCCGACCCCGAAGGCGGTCGTTTTACGCTCACCCGCTACGATGCCTATCTCAGCTGCAAGCACCCGGTGGGCACCGACGAAGCCGTGGTGCTAGCGTCTGCGGCCTCCTGTGCCAGTGTCGAAGTCGAGCCCAAAGTGGCTCCCGACGTTCAGGAGTTTGCGCGTACTTTGGTGCAGCGCTCCTACGGCCGCCTGTACGTCACGTTGGGGCGTGCCGCGACCTATGTGCACGCTGGCACCGAGTTCTTTACAATCACCGGTGGTTGTTTTCGCCCGGGGTTGCCCGATCCACCGCTTGTCCCCCCGCCGTCCAAGGCCCCCAACACCGCGCTTCGCATCCCATAGGGAACTTTGGGGTGACTCACCGCAGTCGTCTCCACGTCGCATCCCATTTCGGCGAGCAGGTCAAGTCCGCCGGTCGAGCGGTGATCGTCGAAACCCTTGCGAAACTTTGTGGCATTGCCATGCTTAATAGGCACGCACGTCGCGTGGCGTATGGAGTTAACCAGGATGGCTCGAAAACCGTGGAGTGCGTTACAGATTCTCGGCATAGGCCTCTTTTGCGGAGGCGGTTGTCTGTCGGCCATTGATGACCCTTGTGGACCGAACCAGGTCAAAGTTGAAAGCGCCTGCATGTGCGCCAATGGCTTCGAGCTGGATACCACCACGCTTGAGTGCACGGCGTGTGGCACTGGGGCCATCACTGTGGACAATGTCTGCATCTGTCCGGAGGGCCTGAGCGAAGATGCCGCCGGCAACTGCACGAACATGCCCGCAGGCTTGGGCGTCACTTGTGCGGCCGCAGGGGAGTGCAGCGTCGCGCCCTATAGCACCTGCATCGAAGAAGGTGGGCGGGCCGGCTATTGTACCAACAGTCCGTGCACGACGGCCGATGACTGTCAGGGCGGGTTCGCATGCAATACCGCTGCCGATGTGGCGTTTTGCCAGATGCCGCCGACAGGTCTCGACAAGGCCTGTAGCGCGCAGGCCGATTGCCAGGGGTTCGCGGCGAGTTACTGCGACGAGTTCATCAGTCACCGCTGTGTGGTGCCCGGTTGCTCGTTGGCGTTGGCCGATTGTTTCGTCGGTCGCGAATGTTGTGACACCTCAGCATACGCGGGCTTGGGCGTGCCGGCGACGGTGTGTGCGCCCGTAGGAGAGTGCCCATGATTCGCTTGGGATGGATGATAGGGGCTGCGATCGCAAGTCTTATGGGTGGTACGGTTCCCGCGGCTGCCAAGGAAGCTGCGCCTGTCGAATTGCAGGGGGGCGCCCCGGTTGTCAACGCCGCAGATATCGCACCTTTGTCGGCGGACGAGCTGGCGTCGATCACCGCCACGGGGAGCAGCTCTTCGGGTTACCCGCGTTTAAGCCTCTACGGCTTTGCCGACTTCAACTACGTCAAGACGACCTACGATGACGATTCGTTGAATAACAGTTTTGCTAACAACCGCGGCGATTTTCAGGTGGGCAATCTGAACCTGTACCTAGATAGTGAGATTGCCCCGAGCTGGCGTTCGCTTATCGAGGTGCGTTTCACCTACCTGCCCAATGGCTCAGCCGCTCGATACGCGGAGACGCCAGGGACCACGAACACCGAGGTTGCTGACTACTCGTCGTTCTACCGACCCACGCGCTGGTCGGGCATCGAGATCCAGCGAGCCTACGTGGAGCACCGGTTTGATGCCGGCATTTGGTTGCGGGCCGGACAGTGGCTGACGCCGTTCGGCATTTGGAACGTCGACCACGGCTCGGTCACCTTGATCCCGATGATTGCGCCGTACTGCATCGGTGACCGCTTGTTTCCGCAACGTCAAACCGGCCTTGAGTTGTACGGCCGTACCACCACGGGCGATGTTGCGTTGGGGTATCACTTCACACTCTCCAACGGCCGTGGTCCCGCCGACGAGTTTGATGACCTGGATAAGCGCTTCGGGTTTGGCGCTCGCGGCTATGCCAAGTTTGCCGGCATTGGTGATCTCACCCTCGGCATCTCTGGGTATGGAGGCCGCTATACTGAGCGCACGCAGTCCATCGGAAAAATCGGTGATGAGCTTGGCTCTGTGTACACCATCGGCACGCAGTACGATGAGATCACGTTGGGCGTCGACCTGCGTTGGGAGTACCGGGACGTCATCATCATTGGCGAGGCGCTTCGCCAACAGCGTGCCTTTACCGACGAAGGTCGTCCCACCAACCCCAACAATTTCAGTCAAACCACTCTCCGCCCGGACGGTACGCGCACCGGTGGTTACCTGCTTATTGGCTACCATTTGCCGTTCTGGAACCTGATGCCCTTCGTGCTGGGCCAGGCCTACCAACGGTTCCCTGACGACATGTCGCGGCGCGTCGATTACCTGAACGCTGGCGTTAACATGCGGGTGGCACCCAGCGTCGTGCTAAAGGCGCAGTGGGCCTACGTTATTTTCCGCGACATCCCGGATTTCTCGGTGATGCGTGACAATTTCCAGGTATTGAGCGCGCAAGTCGCGTGGGCATTTTAAGGAGGCATGGGGATGAACAGCATTTTCATTGTCCGCTTGCCTACACTGGCGTTGTTGTTGGGCGTGGTCTTCATGGCTGCGCCGCTGTCAGCGGCTGACGATTCGGTGTTGGTCGTGGTGGTGAACCCTAGCAATTCGCGCGACAACATTTCTGCGAAGGAGTTGCGGCAGATCTTTTTGGGGCAGAAGACCACATGGGAAGATGGCTCGCCGGTCGTGCCTCTCAATTTTCCGGCTTCAGCGACTGAGCGCACGCTCTTCGACGCCATCATTCTGCGTATGTCCTCTGAGCAGGTGGATACGTTCTGGATGGATCAAAAGATCCGCGGCGTTGCCAAGGCCCCTCCCGAGGTGCCCTCTAGCATCCTGTTGCAACGCGTCGTTGCCCAGACCCCGGGTGGTATCGCCTACGTGCGCGCCAAACAGCTCACCGGCATCGCGAAGGTGGTGGCTGTGGATGGCACGCGTCCCGAGGTTCCGGCCTACGTGTTTGCCAAGTAGTCGGCCGCTGTTTTCTTCTCCGCCAACATTGCTGCAGGTTTAGCAGCCTGGACGACCCAGCTGGTAGACGTCGCTCAAGTAGCATGCGACGCTCTCTTGCTCGGCCAGCGTCAGCAGCCGTTGGTACAGCAGGAACTCGTAGATGCAGCCTGCAAAACCCGTGTAGGTTGCGGCATCGTTGCGACCGCCGAGCGTCAGGTTGCGCAGATCTCGAGCGCCCGCAAAGCTATTGACGGAGAGCACGGGAGCCGTTGTCGCCGCGATCCCATCGAGCGGATCCGCGTAGACGCCGTTTACCGCGCTGTCGACACCGCCCTGCCCGGAGCTGTAAAGCCGTTGAATACTCGGGCCACCAGCCGTGGGTTTGGCATAAACCACAAAGGCGGTGGCCTCGGCAGATGCAAGCGTGTCATCTGATTGTAGGTAGTCCTGGTAGCCATCACCGTCAAAGCAAACCGCGGGGTGGCTGAACAACACCGTGCGATGCGCGGGCATGCGGTCGCCGTTGTATTGGCGGAGATCGGGGCCATGGCCTGAGAGTTCTGGCCATATGGGAATTGGGTTCACATCGGCGGCGTAGCTGGTGAATTCGGCGGCATACCAGGCTGCGAGGTTTGGAATTGCGGTGGGGGCGCGTGGCGTCACGGTGAGTCTCAAGGTATCGGCCAGGCCGCTTTGGGGCGTGATGGTCAACGTTGCGGTACCCGCACTGGCTGCGCTGAAGTAGGCGGTGCTGCGATCGCTGCCGGCGCTAAGCGGCACGGTGGTGAGGGCGGTGTTACAGCTGGCATCGGCATAAAAGCCTCCGAGCGTGCTTTGCAGCGCCAAATGGGTGGTCTGGCCAACTGGGGCTGACCTTGGCCCCGTGCCTCGGCCCAGCACGTCAAACGCGGTGCAACTCTCTGCCTGGACGGCTGCCGGCCCATCCATCATGAAGCGGGTGGCGGCCACGTGATGTTTGTCTGCAAGGTAGGATTGTACCACCTGTTGTTCCGGCACCGTCAGCGCGCGATCGAACAACAAGAGTTCGTAGACAAACCCATGATACTGGCCATAGTTGCTGTCCTCGTTACGTGCGCCCAAACGCAGGCTGCGTAGATCCATGGACTCTGCATGAAGATCGCGGGTTAACACGGAGCCGTAAGTGGCATATTGACCGCCCTCAGGCGAGAACCTCAAGCCACCGACGGCGATGTCCATGCCACCGACCCCTGAGCTGTAGATGCGTTGACTGGCTTCGCTGCCCCCGAACGCGGTCTTTTCCCACACGATGAACAGCGAGGCAGGCCCAGTGGGTAGCGTGCTAGGGGCCGTGGTGTGGGCAGTGCTGAAGAAGAGCGCGGGGTTGCCGTTCGGCCCCTCCAGGCGCTGTACGGGAGCCAAATTTGGGTCGCCTTGCTTGAAAGGGTGATCGGTGCCAGAGCCATCGGCCAAGAGCATGACGCGCTCGCCATCGTCGAGCCAGCTCTGGGTTTCGGCTGCACTCCACAAGACCAGGTTTGGGATTTCTTGCGGCGATGCTGCGAGCACCGATACCGGCATCGGGCGTGGCAACCTTAGGCTGCCTGCCTCAAGCACGGTCAACGCTGCGACCTCCAGGACCCCGTCAGCAAAATAGAGCGACCGTTGACTTTCACCTTCGGCAAGGAGAACGGTACCAACCGGCGTGCTGCAGGTGGGTGTTTCGTAGAAGGCACCAGCATCGGCGCTAAGCTGGACGTTGGTGTCGGCCAGCATTGGTTGATTTCGCGAGTAATCGTCGAGCGTGTGCAACTCGTACGGCACGCAACGCGCCGCCTGTACTGCCGCTGGGCCCATGATGCCGATGCGCGTGGCCCCCAGACCATGTTTGCCTGCGAGGTAGGATGTGATGCTGCGTTGTTCGGCAACGGAGAGTTGACGCGCGAAGAGCATCAACTCCAGTATCATGCCGTCGTACCAGGCGTTGCCGGTGATGGAGTTGCCCAAACGCAAGTTGTGCAGGTCGGTGGACCCAAGATTTTGCACTGAGAGCAGCGGCGCAAGTGTGGAACCCCGACCGTTGTACGGCGTGTCAGGCACCAAGGCGGCACCCCCGGAGCCGGTATCCGAGCCCCCCTGGCCAGAGCTGTAGATGCGCTGCCATTCGGTGCCCGTCGTACCCAGTTTTGCGTACACGCAGAAGATTGTGACCGGTGTTGTTGCCAACGTGTCACTCACCATCAAGGTGCTCTCGGAAAAGTAGACACCGTCACGACCATACGCGGCCGCCTTACGGAGAGTTGGCTGCTGGCTTGCCGTGCTTTGGCTGGCCGTGACGCCCGTGGCTACGGCGTTGGGCCAGGCATCGAGTAGGGCACCGTCGGCGAGACCCGCGAGCTCCTCGGGACGTAGCCACAGCTGCAGGTCGGGAATGAGTCCAGGGTCGAAGACGCTGACGATGCCTTGGGCGACAGTGGTAGCCGCATCCTGTACCGCAACGACAACGTCGCCCGGCGTCGAGGCCGCGACGAAGGCCCCGGTGCTAGCATCGATGCTGCCCAGGCCTTGAGCTAGGCTAAAGCTGTACGGCGCGACCCCACCCGTTGCAGTAAAGGTGAAGTGACTCCCCACCGCTAGGTATTTTACCTCGGGGCGCAGTGTCAGTGGCTGTTCAGAGCAAATACCGCTGACGGCAGCGCGCACTTGATAGGGCAGAGCCACCATCGAGAACTCGGCGATGAGGCTGGTGGCAAAGGCGCCTACAGCGGTGGGCTGAAAGCGCACCTGAATGTCACAGCTTGCGCCTGCCTCAAGGGTGCTTGTGCACGTGGTACCCACCTGGTGAAACGGTGGCGCGAGGCCTAAAAGATTCAGGTTTTCAGCGGGTGCCAAATCTTCGTTGGTAAGGACCCAGGTGGCTTCACGCAGATCGGCAATCGCGGCGACGGGGAACGGCGGCAGTACATTAAAGCGCAGCCGACCTGCGGGAGGTCCGTCGGGGGTGAGGCGCTGGTTGGTACCAGCGCGGCCGCAGCTGAGTGTGAGCACAAGCAGAAGCCACAACAAGCGGCTCAGCATTTGTGCCTCCTTTCGCTAACGAGCCTAGGCCCAAGGGGGGCCGGTCGCTAGCCTATCGCGTGGGTCAGGGTCGGTGGTATTGCTTTCTGAGGCAACTTCTACGCGCGTTGGCGGTTGCAGGTCGGTTTCGAGAATTCTCTTGACAGAAATTGAACAAACGTCCATTTTGTTCAAATGGTAGTGCCTCTTCCGAACCTGTCAGTTCCCGCGATCGATCCGAACCGTCGCTCAGAAATAATTGAAAAGGCTAAGCAAATATTTATCAAGCACGGTTATCGCAAGACTACCACGGAGGACATCGGCAAGGCCTGTGGTCTCGGTAAGGCCGCGTTGTACCACTACTTTGTGAGTAAAGAGGCCATCTTCGCCGAGGCGGTGCGCACCGAAAGCGAGCGCTTGCTCACGTTGATGCAGCAGGCGGTGGCCGCGAACCCCGATCCGCGCGCCAAGCTAGCGGCCATGATCAAGACGCGCTTCAAATTCATCCGTGAATTTCTGATCGGCAATGTTTTGGCCGACATCGATATGATTTTGCCGCTTGCGGCCAAGGCGCGCCAATCCTACTTCCAACGCGAAGTCAAAATGGTCGAAGAGATCCTCCTCGAAGGGCAGCGGCTTGGAGTATTTAAGCCCATGAATTTAAAGGAAGTTCCAATCATTCTTATCTCCGGTTTGCGAGGTATCGAAACCCATTTTGCCGAAGTTCAGGGGGCGCCAGCCATCGAAACTGGGCTGGATGTGCTGCTCGACGTGTTCTTTGAGGGGGTCTGCCAATGACTACTTGCTCTGCCTGCCCAGCGTCTTACCACCAGGCAGACTCCCTGGTGTTGATGAATCTCGGCGTACCCCCTTTTTTTGCCTACGTTTTGAACGTTTAAGCAAATTGTTTGTTTGTTCGCCTGTTCAACATTGGCAGGAGCCACCATGACAAATCCCTCAGTCATTATATCGATTCGAACTGAGAGCCCGGCCGAGCTGGGGTTGTTTCAGCGGTTCGTGGGAATGTTGGGGTGCCTGGTCTGTGCGTGCGCGCCAATATCGCCGCCATCACCCCTTCCGCCTCCGAGCGTGCGCGTGGCGGCCGTTGCGCAATCTCAATCAGCGCGCGAGTTGCGCTTGAGCGGCACGTTGGACGCCGAGCATTCAACGGCGTTGAGCTTTGCGGTGCTCGGCATGGTGGAGCAGGTGTACGTCCAGGAAGGTGAGGCTGTGGCCCGTGGTCAAGCACTGGCGCGCCTGTCTTCTCGTAGCTACGCCGATGCCGTGGGATTAGCCAAGGCCACGGCCGACCGGGCCGAAGATGGTTACCGGCGATTGGCGCCGATGCATCGCAATCAAACCGTGGCGGACGTGAAGATGGTAGAGGTGGAAACCGGGCTACAACAGGCACGGCTCTCGCTGTCGATGGCGCAGAGGAACCTTGACGACACCGTGTTGCGCGCCCCCGAGGCCGGCATCGTGGCTCGGCGTAACGTCGAACCCGGTGTGGCTGCCTTACCTGCGCTACCTGCCTTCGTGCTGGTGCAAACCAAGACCATGTTAGCCACCGCCCCTCTGCCCGAGATGCTGGTCGCGCGGGTCAAAAAGGGTGACGCCGTGCGGGTGAACGTCGCCGCGCTAGGCAAATCTTATGATGCTACCGTGCGCGACATTGGCGTGGTTGCCGATCCGCTGACGCGCACCTACACACTCAAAGCGGCCTTTCCGAATCCGAACGGAGATCTGCGGGTGGGCATGGTGGCCGACCTAAAGGTCACGGTGGATACCGGGATCACAAGCCTCGTGGTGCCTCCCGAAGCGGTGCGTGTGGACGAAGCAGGCAATCCT
The DNA here is from genome assembly GCA_022703175.1 of Myxococcota bacterium. GTDB lineage: Bacteria > Myxococcota > XYA12-FULL-58-9 > XYA12-FULL-58-9 > XYA12-FULL-58-9 > JACRCV01. The sequence continues at coordinate 10,226 of JAKLEG010000041.1, forward strand.
TGCGTTTTTGTGGTGAACCCGGCGCACACGCTCACACGCCGCCAAGTGCAAGTGTTGGGCTTTGTGGGCGAAGGTACGGCGCTGACTGGCGGTGTTGCCATAGGTGATTGGGTGGTGACCTCAGGCACGCCGATGCTCGCCGAAGGACTCGCGGTGCGGATTGCCGATCGCACGGTTCAGGCGGAGTAGCGCGATGACGTCCAAGAGCTTGGTCGAGCTCGGCATGCTGCGTTGGCGCCTCGTGATCACCATCGTTGGCGCGTTGCTGGTGTATGGCGTGGCCTCCTTCCTGTCGATGCCACGTCAGGAGTTCCCCGAATTCACCATTCGCCAAGGCTTGGTGATTGGCGTGATGCCGGGCGCGTCAACGGCACAGGTGGAGGAGCGGCTGACCCCGGCGGTGGAGAACTACTTGTTCAGCTTTAATGAAGTGAACAAGAAGAAAACCTACTCGGTGTCCCAGGAGGGGCGCGTGATTGTGTTTGTGGAGCTGGGTGACGAGGTGAGCGCGGTCCAGGCGCCTGCCTTTTGGGCCAAGCTCCGCCACGGCTTAAACGAGCTCAAGATGCAGCTGCCCTCGACGGTGGTGGCGCTCATTGGCAACAACGATTTTGGCGACACCAGTGCGCTCTTGTTTACCGTCGAAGCTCCCGGGCGGAGCCCGCGCGATCTGCAAAAGTATCTAGAAGTTCTGGAATCGCATTTGCGACGGCTGGATGCGACCGCGAAATTGCGGCGTTACGGTCTGCAACACGAGGTCATTCGGGTTTCCATCTCCCGGGAGCGGTTGGCTCGTTACGCCGTGCGCCCAGCGCTGGTGTTCAGCTCGTTGCAGGGCCTTGGTGCGACGCCAGTTACAAATCGCCTGGATGGGAACGAACTCGAGATGCCAGTGCACATCGCGTCGACCCTCAGCTCCGAGAGTGAGCTCGGCAACACCATTTTGTTCTCGGAGCCCACCGGCAACCACATCCGGCTGAAGGATGTCGCCACCATCAAACGTGAATATGGCCACGACGACTCGTTTGTGCGCGCCAACGGCAATGCCGCGGTGGTGCTCTCGGTAGAGATGCGCTCGGGGCATGACATCACCCGTTATGGCGAAGAGGTAGATTCTGCGATCGCCGCGGCGACGCGTGAGTTGCCAGGTGGGGTGAAGATCACGCGCATCGCCGACCAGCCAAAGGTGGTCAAGAGCTCCATTGGCCACTTCATGCGTGATTTCGGCTTTGCGATTGTCGCGGTCATCTTGGTGACCATGCTGCTGCTGCCGATCCGGGTGGCTGCGGTGGCCGCCATCAGTATCCCTGTCTGCATTGGTATGACGGTGGGCGTGTTGAATGTCGCGGGGGTCCAGCTGCAGACGGTGTCGTTGGCGGCCCTCGTGGTGGTGCTCGGAATGGTGGTGGACAACGCCATCGTGATTATCGACGACTATGTGGAAAAACTCGACACCGGCATGGCGCGTTGGGAGGCGGCCTGGAGGAGCGCCCATGAGTTGGCGCTACCGGTAGCAACGGCCACCCTCGCCATTGTGTTGGCCTACGTACCAATGGCGTTCTTGATGAAGGGGATGGCGGGGGACTTCATCGGTAGTCTACCGATTACTGTAACGGTGGCGCTGGTCACGAGTCTGCTGACAGCCTGTTTTCTCGTGCCGATCATGAACTTCGCCTTTATTCGTAAGGGTATTCGTCACCACACCGACGACGCGCACAGCAGTCGAGATTCGTTTCTGGAACGGTTGCAACGTTACTATGATGCCTTGATCGAAATTGCGTTCCGACACCCGTGGATCACCCTTGGCGCTGGCGTGATGTCGTTTGTTGTCGCCCTCCTGGGCACTGCAATTGCGCCGCAACAGCCGTTTCCAAAAGTCGAGCGCAGCCAGTTCGCCATTGAGGTCTCGCTGCCCCCCGGCCGTAGCTTGCAGCAGACGGACCAGGTCGTGCAGAAGCTTGAGGCGCAGCTGTTGGCGGATAAGCGCGTTACGGGCGTAACCTCGTTCGTGGGCGACAGTTCGCCGCGGTTTCATACGCTGTACGCCCCCAACATGCCGGCGCGTAACTACGCCCAGCTAATCGTGAACACCGTGGCCGACGACGACGTGGTCGAGTTGGTGCGTGAGAACGAGACGCGCGGCCGAGAGCTGTTTCCGGAGGCTTGGGTGCGCTGGAAGCAGTTGGACTTCAGCATAGGTTCGCCCATTGAGGTGCGTCTGTCGGGCGTCGACCTCACCGACCTCAAACAGAGTGCGGCCAAAATCGAAGCGTTGGCGCGCACGCTGCCGGGAACCACCCGCGTGTTCAACGATTTCCAAGAGCCCACGCCAAGCATCGATGTGCTTCCCGATGCCGACGCCGCGGCGCGCTTGGGTGTGCCACCCTCGCTCCTGCAATTGTCTTTGGTAATGGGGCTGCAAGGGTTTCCGGTCGCGACGCTTTGGGAGCAAGACTATCCGGTTTCGGTGCTGCTCAAAGATGATGCGCCCGAGGCGCACACGATTGAGGGCTTGCGCCAGCAGTACGTCAGCTCGCCGCTGCTTGGGGCCACCGTGCCGCTGGAGCAACTCGCCGTCATCAGGCCGGCATGGAACGAGGGGGCCATTGTGCGGCGCAATGGCATACGTACGCTCACCGTGAAGGTGGACGTACTGAACGCCACGCTCACCTCGGGAGTGCAGCAGCAGTTGGTGCAAGGTATCAAGAGGCTCGCTTTGTCGCCTGGCCTGCATATCGATTACGGCGGCGAGGTGGAGTTAGCTCAAGAGGTCTATCCGCCGCTCACGCGCGCGATGGTGGTCACAGTTGCCCTCATCTACCTGGTGTTGCTGTGGCAGTTCGAGCGCCACCGCAAAGCATTCCTGGTGATGGTGTCGATGCCGCTGGTGCTCTTTGGCGCCGTTTTCGGCTTGCGGGTAGGCGGCTATCCCTTCGGAATTACTGCGTTTCTAGGCGTCATTGGGTTGCTCGGTATTGTTGTGCGCAACGGTATCATTTTGGTGGGATACGCCGAAACCCTCCGGCGGACGCAAGGCATGAGTGTCCGCGCGGCGGCCTTGGCCGCGGGCAAACGTCGTATGCGACCGATCTATCTCACCTCGATGGCGGCCGCGGTGGGTGTTGTGCCGATGATTTTGAGCCGATCGACCCTCTGGGGTCCATTGGGCTCGGTGACCTGCTTTGGCCTGTTGTTCGCCATGGTGCTGACTTTGTTCGTTTTGCCTGTGGCCTACGCTTTGGTTGCGAAGGTGGACGAAGTCGAGCCAGGGCAGACGCGGCCCACGTTGGGGCGGGCTGGCGGCGTCGCAGGGTTGTTGGCCGTCATGTTGCTGCCGGCGTTAGGACATGCTCAAGCCGAACCGCATACGCTCGCCGAGTGTCGTACTCTGGCGCGTGAGCGCAACGCCGCTGTCTTGCAAGCCGCGCTCGAAGTGGACGCCGCCGAAGCCACTCGTGACGCGGCCTTTACCCACTACTTCCCACAGGTCTCCGCCACCGTGGCGGCGCTTGCGGTGTGGGATCCGCTGGTCAGTATTCAAACCCAGGGAGGCAACCTGCCGGTCTACGACGGCGATCCTGCCAACCTGATGACGGCCACGCAGTTTGCTTACATGCCTTCTGGCGTGATGCAGGCGGGCGACAAGGCCACCCTCTTGAGTCTCACGGCGTTGCAACCGCTTTTTGCGGGCGGTCGGATCTTGAACGGCAATCGTCTGGCATCGTTGGCGGTCGACGTGGCCAAAGACAAGTTGCTGATGACCGAACGAGAGGCCGTGGCGCAGACCGAGGAGAAGTACTGGCGCATTGTGACGCTCACCGAGAAACTGCAAACGATTGCGAGTGCCCAAACGCTCTTGGCGCGCTTGGAACAGGAAGTAACCGACGCGGCGGTGGCTGGCCTGATCACGCAGAACGATCTGCTTAAGGTGGCCTTGCAGCGTCGCCAGCTCCAGGTCGACCAAGAGCGGCTGTCCCACGGTATTGCGCTCGCGACTCAGGATTTGCAGCATCATCTGGGTCTGCCAACGGTGCCGCAACTCACGTTGACCGATCGCTTGTTGCCACCCGCCGACCCTGGCGCATTGGTTTCGGCTCAAGCCGGCGCCGTGGAGCGACGCCTCGAAACCCGACTGTACGCCAAAGCTGTTGACGCCGAACGACTGCAAACCTCGATCAAACAGGGGGAGATGCTCCCCAGCGTCATGATGGGGGCGACGGTGATGCGCTACGACATCTCGGGGCTGGGTGGGGCCATCAACAATGCGATGGTGTTTGGCGTTGCGAGTGTGCCGTTCACCGCGATTTGGGAAGGGTACCACGTGACAGCAAGCCAACGCGATCGGGAGGAAGTCGCGAGCCATCGCCTCGCCGATCTGCGTGCCCAGTTGGGATTGCAGGTGACCAAGAGCTGGGACGACCTAGTGTCGGCGTGGCACGAGGCTCAAGTGGCCGATGCTGCCGTGGCGCAGGCCGCGGTGAACATCCAAGAGTCAACCGACCGGCATGCCAGTGGCCTCGTAACCCTTGCCGATTTGCTAGAAGCCCAAGTGTTGGAGCGCCAAGCTCTTGATCGACGCACCGATGCGTACAGCGATTACTGGCTCAAAGACGCCGCTTATCGGCGGGTCACGGGAAACGATTAGCTCGGAATCCACCGAGCGCAAGCGCGCTCGCGGTTGAGTCGACCCCGAGGCCGGTACGCCGAACATCAAGGAGTCTTTAGAATGAGCGCAATACCTGCCGAGAGCCTCGCAAACATCGAGTCCCATGCAGCGACCGACGCCATATCGCTGCCGCTGCGTCTTACGGCAACGTCGCCCTTTCACCACGCGCTGCCTGCTAGGCGATGGTGGCGCGCCTTCTCTTGGGCGCTCTGGGTCGCCATTCACAACTCTGTTGCGGTCCTGCTGGCCGCGTATGTGCTCGTGCAGGCGCGTGCCTGGAGGCTGCGATGCACGACGGCGTCTTTGGTAGGTCGAGCACCGCACCCAAGCGATATCCGGTCAGAGGTCTGGTTAGAATCCTCGGATGTGATGCGAGGAGGAGCGTGATGTCGAGCGCGCTTGCAGGGGGCGTGGTGCTGTTCGCCGTCTACTCGTGGTTTGGCTGGGGCCTTGAGGCGACGTACCGCTCATTGACACAACGCCGTTGGGTGAACCCGGGTTTTTTGTACGGTCCCTTCGTGCCGTTGTACGGCGTAGGTGCGGTCGTAGTGCTGGTGCTGCTGCACGCTGTCAGCGGTTGGCCGGCAGTTGGTCAGGTGGCACTCTTGGGGTTGGCACTGTCGGCGTTGGAGTATGTGGTGGGGGCGCTGTCGGAGCGATTCCTGCAACTCCGGCTTTGGGACTACTCCGATCAACGTTTCAATCTCAATGGGCGCATCTGCCTATCATTTTCTATCGTTTGGGCCGGACTCGCTTGGGGGTTTGGCCTGTGGCTTCATCCTGTCGTCGCGGTCTGGGTTGCGGCACTGGATCCTGCGGTTGTGCAAGGCCTGGCGGTCGCGTTTGCCATCTACTTTGTCGTGGACTTGGTGACAGCCATCGCCTCGTTAAGGGCGTTTGTCTCCCTGAGGGTGCGACTGCGCTCGGCATTTCTTAGGGATTCCTATGGTGATCTGCCGCGTGCACTGGCCAGGGTGCAGCGCCTGCTGGATGCGTTTCCGTATCTGAATACGCAGCTATTTCAGGGGTTGGAGCGCGGCGTGCGCGAGGCCATGGAGGGGCATCTTCAAGAGGGTTACAGACGTCTGCGTCGCGAGGTTGCGCGTCGGCGGCCGGTTGATAGTGAGTACCTGGCCTTGGTCAGCGATATCTTGAGCCACGCAGAGTTTTTGCGTCTCAAGAGCTTCTTTCACCACAGTTCCTCGATCTATGAACACGCGCAAAACGTCTCCTATCTCTCCTATCGGTTGTGCAAGCAGTTGGGGCTTGATTATCGCTCGGCGGCGCGTGGCGGTTTGCTGCACGACTTTTTTTTGTACGACTGGCGAACCCACGACGTACCTGACCTGCCCCGTGCGAAGTTTCACGGGATCGAGCATCCGAGAATTGCCCTGGCCAACGCCGAAGAGAATTTCGTGCTTAACGTGGTCGAGCGGGACTGCATTGCGAAACACATGTGGCCGCTTACGTTGATGCCTCCCAAGTATCTAGAATCGTTCGTGGTCTCGATGGTCGACAAGTATCTGGCGTCCAGGGAGTTTCTGCATGGTCAGCCAAGCTCCCCCGCGCAGCGCATACGGTCTGCACCGCTCTGGCATCGCAGGCGCGCGCTGCGTCAGACCCCTCAACGGCGACATCGACCCGATTTCTGAGGAAGTACCTGTACTTGGCGCAAGCGCGTGAGTCGGCTCGGGCGTTCTTCAAGCCTTCAGGGTCATGTTCAGCCGATCGCCCGTTGCGCTTTCTCGATCGCCTAGGTCACTCCGCCGTTGATCTCGACACGCCAGTTCTGCAATATCCGCGACCTCCGCTTCAGATGTGAGAGGTGCTGATGTTGCCCCCGATTCCAGAGCGCATTGCTACCGAGCTGAATTGCCGTCCGATGCAGGTGTTGGCGGCTGTCGAATTGTTGGATGGCGGCGCCACCGTGCCGTTCATCGCCCGCTACCGTAAAGAGGTCACGGGCGGTCTCGACGACATCCAGCTGCGTTCACTTACTGAGCGCCTGACCTACCTGCGTGAGTTGGAAGAGCGCCGGGCGGCCATCATCGCGAGCGTCGACGAGCAGAAAAAGCTTACGCCCGAGCTGAAGGCGCAAATCGAGAATGCCGACACCAAACAACGGCTCGAAGATCTGTATCTGCCATACAAGCAGAAGCGGCGCACCAAGGCGCAGATCGCGCGCGAGGCAGGCCTTGCACCGCTTGCGGAAAGCCTGCTCGCGGATCCTAAGCTCAGCCCGGAGGTTGAGGCAGCCAAGTACTTGAACCCTGAGAAGGCGGTGAACGAGGTCAAAGAGGCGCTAGAGGGCGCGCGCCACATCCTCACCGAGAATATGGGCGAAGACGCCGCACTCTTGGGCAAGTTGCGCGAGCATGTGACCCAAGTGGGCGTGATGGTTTCAAAGGTCGAAGAGGGCAAAGAGACCGAAGGAGCCAAATTTCGCGACTACTTCAACTACAGCGAAGCGCTTTCGCAAGTGCCGTCCCATCGGGCGTTGGCGCTGTTGCGCGGGCGCAATGAGAATGTGCTGCGCATCGCGATGAAGCTGGAGGACGAGCTCAAAGAGGGTGGGTTGCCGCCTGGTACGCACAACAGTGGCGAGAAGCTTATCGCAGGGCATATGGGCATTCGCGATCAGGGTCGAGCCGCCGACAAGTGGCTGATGGACACGGTGCACTGGGCTTATGCCACCAAGCTGTCGTTGCATCTGGAGCTTGAGTCGGTCACGAGTCTACGGGAGCGCGCCGAGACTGAGGCGATCCAAGTGTTTGCCAAGAATCTGCACGACCTCCTCTTGGCGGCCCCAGCCGGGCCGCGCGCGACGATGGGCCTAGACCCAGGCCTGCGCACCGGGGTGAAGGTGGCGGTGGTGGACGCCACCGGCAAGTTGCTCGAAACCGCGACGATCTACCCGCACCCGCCCAAGAACGATTGGGACAATGCGCTGGCCACGATTGCGGTGCTGTCACACAAGCACAACGTTGAGCTCATTAGCATTGGCAATGGCACCGCCTCGCGCGAAACCGAGCGCTTGGCGATGGAAGTCATCAAGAAATTCCCGCAGCTAAAGCTCACCAAGGTCGTGGTTTCGGAGGCCGGGGCGTCGGTGTACTCGGCCAGCGAGTTGGCCTCCAAAGAGATGCCCGACCAAGACGTGAGCTTGCGCGGCGCAGTGTCGATCGCCAGGCGCCTGCAAGATCCGTTGGCAGAACTGGTCAAAATCGAGCCCAAGTCGATTGGCGTAGGCCAATACCAACATGACGTGAACCAGGCGAAGCTCGCGCAGAGCCTGGATGCGGTGGTGGAAGATTGCGTCAACGCGGTCGGTGTGGATGTCAACACCGCGTCGCCGTCGCTCTTGACGCGGGTCTCTGGCCTGAACGCAGCGTTGGCCAACAACATCGTCAGCTATCGAAACGACAACGGTGCTTTCAAGAGTCGCAAGGCGCTCACCAAAGTGCCTCGTTTTGGCGCCAAGACGTTTGAGCAAGCAGCCGGCTTCTTACGTATTAATGGCGGCGATGACCCGTTGGATGCCTCCGCCGTGCACCCAGAAGCCTACCCGGTGGTGAAGCGGATCCTTTCGGACGTGAAGAAGGAACTAAAGGAAATCATTGGAGATTCGAGCGTTGTGCGCAGCCTCGATCCAAAGAAGTACATCGACGAGACGTTTGGTTTGCCGACCGTGAAGGACATCTTGAAGGAGCTGGAGAAGCCTGGTCGCGATCCACGCCCCGAGTTTAAGACCGCCACCTTCATGGAGGGTGTCGAGACCTTGAACGACTTGAAGCCCGGCATGATCTTGGAAGGCGCGGTCACCAACGTCACGAACTTCGGCGCATTCGTGGACATCGGCGTGCATCAAGATGGCTTGGTGCATATCTCAGCGATGTCAGCCAAGTTCATCAAGGACCCGCGTGAGGTTGTGAAGGCGGGCGACATTGTAAAGGTGAAGGTGTTGGAGGTTGATCTATCGCGTCAGCGTGTGGCACTCACGATGCGCATGGACGACCCACTGCCCACCGAAGGGCAAGCAGCAGGCGCCAAGCCGCGTCGCGAGTTTGGTGATCGTCCGAGCGACTCGCGTGCACCTAAGCAACAAGCAGCGCCCTCCACCGGCATTATGGCGGCGGCGTTTGCCAAGTTGCAGCAGAAGAACCAACCTGCTGGAAAGACGCGTTAGCCTGTGATGACAGCGCCGGCCAGTGCACCTTTGGGCAGCGGTGCGATGTTCGATCCGATTGCACATCACTACGATCTGCTGAATCGCTTGATGACGCTGGGCCTGGATCAACGCTGGCGAGACCGTCTGGTCGCAGCTTTGGGTGTGCAGAGCGGCCTCATCGCCGACATAGCGGTGGGCACGGCTGATGTCGCTATTCGTGCCGCTCAAATGTATCCGGGCCTGAGCGTCGTAGGTGTGGATCCGAGCGGGCAGATGCTCGCGGTGGGCCAAGAGAAACTTATGGCCCATAAGCTTGCACAACGCGTGCAGCTAAAACTGGGAATCGCCGAAGCGCTGCCCCTCATTGATGCCAGCGTGTTGGGCGCGGTCACCGCCTTCGGCCTGCGAAATTTTTCTGATCGTGCACGCGGCTTGGCCGAGATGCGACGCATCACCAAATCGGGCGGTAAGGTTGCAGCGTTGGAGATTGGCCGGCCTTCGGGGCCATTGGCCCCCGTCATCGCGGTTTATACCCGTTTGTTCGTGCCGGTGTTGGGGGCTCTCATTTCGGGGCCGAAGCAGTATCGTTACCTGGTCGATTCTGCTGCCGCCTTTCCGAAGGCGCGCGAGGTCGTGGCGATGTTCGAGGCCGCAGGCCTTGTGGACGTAAGTGCCACGGTGTTGGGCTTGGGCGCGGTGCATTTGTTTGTCGGGCGCGTGCCGTAGTGCTCGATGCCGAGGCTCGGATTCTAGCTTTGCGGGGGGCGTGATGAACCTACTGCAGTTGGTGACCGACCAGGCGATGAAGCGCCTACCGGAGTCTGTACGGGCAACGTTGTTTGTGCGCGGCTTTGGCTTGACGCAGGTGCCGTTTATCTTCTTGGTTGCACCCAAGGTTGAGGAGATGGCTGAGGCGCGCTGCGTGGTCCGTTTGCCGCTCAACTGGCTGACGCGCAATCATTTGGGGTCGATGTACTTGGGTGTGCTGACGATGGGCGCTGACATCACCGGCGGCCTGATTGCGTTGGAGGCCGTGCGCACCACCCACAGCAAGGTGGGGATTGTGTTCAAAGATATGCAGGCTAGTTTCAAACGTCGGCCTACGCGTGCGGTTCGTTTTGTCTGCGATGATGGCCTGGCAATCCGTGCTGCGGTGGCGTTGGCTGCGAGCACGGGTGAGCGGCAGGAGCTGCCCGTGCATGTGAGCGCGCGGGTGGGTGATGACGAAGTGGCCTGCTTTGTGATGACGTTGTCGCTCAAACAGCGCAGCCGGGAGTCGCGTTGACGTTGATGGTGTTGGCAGCTTGGCAGCGGTCGGAGCTCAAGTCGTTATTGCGCCTGAGTGGTTCGATGGCGCTCATTCAAGTCGGTTACCACTTGATGGGTTTGGTCGACACCGCGATCGCCGGTCGCGTTGGCGGTGAAACGCTCGCGGCCACTGGATTGGGTTCGGCGGTGTTCTTTGCGGTGTCGGTGATAGGCGTCGGGTTGATGTTGGGCTTGGACCCGTTGGTGTCGCAGGCGCTGGGAGGGGGGCAGGCCGAACGGGCTCGCCATGTGTTGCTACAGGGCCTCTACCTGGCGTTAGTGGCGAGTGTACCGATGACGCTTTTCGTGTTGGGGATTGGTCGACTCCTGCCACTAATGGGCATCGCGCCCAGCCTTGCGGCGCAAACGAATGACTACCTGGTGGGGCGAGTGCCCTCGTTGTTTTTGCTGCTCGCTTGCATCGCGATTCGCTCCTACCTGCAGGCTGGGCACCGAACCCGACCGGTGGTGGTGGCAGTCATCTTGTTCAACCTTGTAAACTTTGTGGCCGATTGGATCTTGTTGTTCGGCGACAAGGGTCTGAATGATTTTGGCATACCAGCGCTGGGTTTGAAGAGCATGGGGGCGGGCGGCTTGGGCTGGGCAAGCAGCCTTGCGACTTTGGGGCAAGCCATCTTCATGGGGCTCTACGCGCTGCGTGGCGATGTTCCGAACAGGGGTGCTTCTCAGTGGCGCCCCTCTGGGACGGCGATGTGGCAGGTGACCAAGGTGGGGTTACCGCTCGG
>JAKLEG010000410.1 GCA_022703175.1 Myxococcota bacterium
CGCTTGTCATTGGTTCCTCGTGTCTGTTCGCGCTCGGTGCCCCGGTGGCCTTTTACGTCGTGAAGCGTGGTGAGCTCGTCGCCGCGGCGCGTGCCGATGCCGACCGTATTGCTCGCGTGATACTTGAGACTGCAGAGCAGCGTCCCCGTCTGTGGCGCTACGATGCCGGTAAGTTGGGTGAGCGCCTGGAGGCCATCGGACTCGATCCGGCGGCAGTGGTGGTGGTGCGCGACGAGCGCGGTGAGGCCGTCCCCTTTGGGAAGACGCCCGCTCAAACCGGAACGACCTCGTGGTTGTGGGGCTCTGTGAAGGTGCAGAACGCCAGCCATCGCATTGGCGCAGTGTGGGTGGGTGTGAGTGCCCAACCGTTGCTGCACGGCACACTGCAGATCCTGACTGCTTTTGCGTTGCTCTCGTTGCTATTCGGCACGGCCCTGTATTGGGTGCCCATGCGAGCGGTGCGGGCCGCCGACCGACGAGTTTGGGGGCTCATCGAGCAACTCACGCACACACTCCCAGAGAACGAACGGCAGCGCATCGCTCGCGAGTTTCATGATGGTGTAGGTCAAGCACTTACAGCCGCACGCCTCTACGTGGTGGCGTTGCGTCGCCACGGCCACGATGAAGCGGCGGTCGCGACGATCGGTAGGCAGATCGACGAAGCTATCGACGAAGTGCGACGCGCGACGCGGGCACTCGCACCACCACTGCTTGAGGAGATGGGCTTGGGCGGTGCAGTCGAACGACACTGTCGGGCGTTCTCTGAAACCACAGGGCTCGCAATTCATTGCGTCATCGGCGAGGCAGAAGGTGAGTTACCGCGAGACCTAGAAACCGCTTGCTATCGCGTCGTACAAGAGGCGCTCACCAACGTCGCACGACATGCGCAAGCCACGCAGGCTTGGGTGCAACTCGGCTGGTCGGCCCAGACGCTGATCCTGCGAATCGAGGACAATGGACGCGGCTTGTCACCAGAGCCACGCCAAGGCGGCGGGCTCAACTTCATTCGGGAGCGGGTCGAGCTATTGGGCGGCCACGTTACATTCGGGAGTCGAACGGGGGGCGGGGCACGCGTAAGCGTGGTGATTCCGACGCCAGGAGGTGCCGCGTGATTCGTGTCGTCATTGCCGATGATCATGCCGTCGTGCGCGCAGGCGTACGCGCCGTGTTGGCCGCCGAGGCTGACCTGCACGTGGTCGCAGAGGCCGACTCTCCCACCGCCGTCATGCGGGAGCTCAAAGACCACGCGGCCGACACGCTTTTGGTCGACCTGACGATGCCAGGTGGACGCGGCGTCGATTTGATTGCACGCGTACGTCAGGCGTTCCCGAACCTGAGAATCCTCGTCCTGTCGATGCACGCCACCCCCGAGTACGTCTCGGGGGCACTGGCCGCAGGCGCCAACGGCTATGTCGTAAAAGGTAGCGGCCTCGAAGACTTGGTGACGGCGCTGCGTGCGGTGGCTGCAGGCAAAAGTTTCCTTGATGCCTCTGCCAAGCGGGTTGCCGGTCAGCCTGGGTCTGGCGGCAGCGGTGTCACAGAGCTTGCGCGCCTGTCATTGCGCGAGCGCGAAGTGCTGATCCTCGTTGCCGAGGGTCATACCAATCGCGAGATCTCCGAATTGCTGGTTATTTCGCCCAAGACCGTAGATACCCATCGGACCAGTTTGATGCGCAAGTTGGATCTTCACGACGCGCAGGCCTTGACCCGTTTTGCGATGCAGAATGGGCTGCTGTCTGGAGTGTAAGTGATTAGCATTGGGATGGCATGGGCATGAACCTAACGCAGCAGCAAACCCTCACCATACAACACCAGTATCCCGTGGTGTTCACCCGGGAGTTGTTTTCTCGCCAGAACCCGATCCTGGCAGAGGTCCTTCGCCAGGCTGGCCAACAACGTCATCGCATCCTCGTTGCGATCGACAGCGGCGTGTTGGCTGCCGACCCGAGCCTCCCCGAGCGCGCGCAGGCTTATGCCCAGTTCCACGCGAATCTAATGGAGCTCCTGATGCCTCCGCTCGTGGTGCGCGGCGGTGAGATTTGCAAGGACGACCCACGCGAAGTCACCACGCTGCACATGCTCGTAGCCAAGGCACACTTGTGCCGTCAGTCGTTTGTGATGGTGATTGGCGGCGGCGCAGTGCTGGACGCCATCGGCTACGCAACAGCGACAGCGCACCGCGGTCTGCGACTGCTTCGCGTGCCGACGACCACGTTGGCACAAGCCGACGCCGGAATTGGCGTGAAAAACGCCATCAATGCTTTGGGACGTAAGAACTTTCTCGGGACCTTTGCGCCGCCGTTTGCGGTCTTTAATGATTTTGAATTTCTCGCGACACTACCCCCGCGAGAGCTGCGCGCTGGGTTGGCTGAGGCCGTCAAAGTAGCTCTGGTCAAAGATGCCGCGACCTTTGCTGCACTGTACGAACACCGCCTACAGTTGGGTGCGTTCCAGCCCGATGCCATCGAGGTGGCCATCCACCGTTGTGCAGAGTTACATTTGAATCATATCCGCGATGGTGGCGATCCGTTTGAGCGCCGCTCGGCGCGCCCGTTGGATTTTGGCCATTGGCTCGCCCACAAGCTTGAGGAGATAAGCCATGGCGAATTGCGTCATGGCGAGGCGGTCGCCATCGGGATTGCGGTGGATGCCCACTACTCAGCTCGCGTGGGCAGCATTTCTACACAAGACCTGGCGCGCATTGTAGAAACCCTGCGCGACGTTGGTTTTACGCTGTGGCACGAGTGCCTGCGATGCGTGGATATCGGTGTGGCGATGCAGGAGTTTCAAGAACACATTGGCGGACCGCTCACATTGACGGTGCTAGACGGCATCGGTGGGCAGAGGGATGTCACTGAGATCGATCTAGGCTTAATGCGCGAATGTATCGCGACGCTGGGGAGTCCGGCGCACGATCGGGAGGAACGACGTGGTTCAATCAACCTGTCCACAATTGGCGACTGATATTCTTGATCGCAGCTTTCTTGAGAACCGTGCGCGCTTACTGGAGGTCGCCGCGTTCTTAGACCGCATCGACCGCAGCCGTGAGCCCGAGGCCGGTCGTGCCGATTTTCGTTACCGGGCTTGCCAGGATGCGCTGCAGCTATTGGCTTCGGCCTCGGGTGAGCGCGCCAAAGCGTTGCAGCTGCTCCTGAGCGATCACAGCCCCGAGCCGCGCGTCAGTGCCAAAGGCCTGAAAGGGGCTGCAGGCGCCTGGAAGGAGAGGCGCTGATGCGATTTATTGAGCCCCACATTCATATGGTGTCGCGTACCACCGACGACTACCAGGCGATGGCTTTGGCCGGCATCCGCACGGTGAGTGAGCCAGCCTTCTGGGCCGGCTTCGATCGCGGCAGTGCTCAGGGTTTTCGCGACTATTTTAACCAGCTGACGATGACTGAACGCGCGCGTGCCGCGCTGTATGGGGTCAAGCATCACTGCTGGATCTGTCTGAACCCCAAAGAAGCCGAAGACCTCACACTGGCCCGCGAGGTGTTGGCCATCATCCCCGAGTTCCTGGACCGTCCGTCAGTGCTGGGTATTGGCGAAATCGGCCTCAATAAGAACAGCCGCAACGAGCTAACCGTGCTTGAGGAACATCTGGCGTTGGCCGAACAACGCGGTGAGTTGGTGTTGGTGCACACGCCACACCTAGAAGACAAGCTCAAGGGGACCCGCCTGATCATCGACGCGATTCGCAATTTTAAAGGCATCACCCCTGATCGCGTGTTGATCGATCACGCCGAAGAGCATACGGCAGGCGTCATCAGGGATGCGGGTTTTTGGTTGGGACTGACACTCTATCCCACCAGCAAGTGCAGTCCGGCGCGCGCCATTGACCTCTTGGAGACACATGGAACTGACCGGGTGTGGCTGAACTCCGCAGCCGACTGGGGCATAAGCGATCCGCTGGCTACCGTGAAAGCCTCTGAAGAAATGCGCCGCCGCGGCCACCCTGAGGCGCTGATTGAAAAGGTCTTCTTCGATAACCCACGGGCGTTCCTGAGCCAGTCCCCGAAGTTTTCTGTGTGATGCTGGGTTACTGTACCAACATCCACCCCGGCGAGAGCTTTGCTGACATTGCGGCTTTGTTACAGCACGAGATTCTTGACGTGCGCATCAAGTCACCACCACACGAGCCTTTGCCTGTAGGCTTGCGCCTATCTGCGGCAGCTGCAGCCAGCATAGGAGAGCGCGAAAGAGCCTGGGTCGCGGAGCACTGCGCCCAACATAATCTCATCATCCCAAGCTTGAATGGTTTTCCGTACGGTGCGTTTCACGCGACCCGAGTAAAGGAACAGGTCTATCAGCCGGACTGGCGCGCCGAAGCCCGCGTCGCCTACTCGGTGATGCTTGCTCGCCTGCTCGGAGTTTGGCTGCCGCCGGGCATCACCGGTTCTGTGTCGACGGTGCCCTTAGGATTCCGCACCACGTTGCCGGCACCCGAGATGGCCCGTGTGCGCACGAACCTCACGCGGGCCCTCGAAGGCTTTGACCAAGTGCGGCAACGCACTGGCAAACCGCTGGTATTGGCGCTGGAGCCGGAACCAGGCTGTTGGCTGGAGAGCACCACCGACGTTGTGGCGTTCTTTGAGACCCTCAAGTTACCCGCGTCCTTGCGCTCCGCCTTGGCGGTCTGCTTCGATTGTTGCCACCATGCCATCGCCTTCGAGGAGCCCGCGACCAGCTTTGCAGCCCTTGCACAGGCGGGTATTGCCGTAGCCAAGGTGCAGGTGTCGTCGGCCTTGCGCGTGGTCGATGGCGCGCACCAACTTCTGCGACCCTTTGCCGAGCCGCGCTACCTGCATCAGGTGGTGGCGCGCACCCCTGACGGCCTATTCACACGATATCTCGATCTGGAAGATGCGCTGCGCACAGCCCCCCAAACCGACGCCGAGTGGCGAGTGCACTTTCATGTGCCAGTGCACCTCGCTGACTGTGGCGGCCTTGGCACGACGCAAAGCTGGCTACAGCAAGCTCTGGCCGTACGGCCCGCCGAGGCGTTTCTCGAAGTCGAGACCTACACCTGGTCGTCTTTGCCAAAGGCGGCTCGCCAAACCTCGGTGACGGCCACAATTATTCAGGAACTTGAATGGGTCAGGAGACAGATGGATGCCACGCACCGCGGTGCTTAACGTCGTCGGGCTCACGCGATCTTTGCTTGGTCCGCACACTCCCAACCTGAACGCGTTGCTGGCCGGCAGCGTCGATGTGCCCGCCATCACCCCGGCGCTGACCTGCTCCACCCAAGCCACCTATCTGACCGGCGTGCTGCCCTCAGAACATGGCATCGTCGGAAACGGTTGGTACGTACGCGAACATAACGAGGTGATGTTTTGGCGCCAGTCGAACCGCCTCATCGAAAGCGAGAAACTCTGGCACAAAGCCAAGCGACGCAACGCTGCCATCACCACCGCCAATTTGTTTTGGTGGTACAACATGGCCACCGACGTCGATTGGTCGGTGACCCCACGCCCCCTCTACCTGGCTGACGGTCGTAAGCTGCCAGATTGCTACGCTGATCCGCCAGAGCTGCGCGACGAGCTCACTGCCCGACACGGGGCTTTTCCCTTGTTTCA
>JAKLEG010000411.1 GCA_022703175.1 Myxococcota bacterium
TTGGCAGCGTCATGGGTTCAGGTCACGCAGAGGGGTCAATGCTCCTGGGAAACTCCAGGTGCAGGGGGGTCAATGCTCGTGAGAAACTTTAGGCCAGAGGGGTCAAAGGTCGTGGGAATCGACACTCCTTGAGGTCAAATGGCTCGCTGTTGATCACCAACTGACCCGCCTCGATCTTGGAGATATCCAGAACATCACTGATGAGCGACAGCAGATGTAGCGCGCTACCTTTCACCATCGACAGTTGCTTGCGTTGCTCATCGTTGATCGGCCCCCCCAACCCTTGGAGCAGAATCCCGGTGAAACCGATGATGGAGTTCAATGGGGTGCGCAACTCATGCGACATCGTCGCAAGAAACGATGATTTCAGGCGGTCGGCGGCCTCAGCTCGTTCCTTGGCCCGCGACAGCTCCTCGGTGCGCGTCGCGACTCGCGCTTCCAAGCTCTTGTTGTTCTCTACCAATGTGCGGTTCTGAGCCTCAATGGTCTCCAGCATCTGGTTGAACGACGACACCATGGCTCCGATCTCGTCGTCGTTCTCTCGGCGCACTCGCATCGAGTAATCATGGGCCTGGGCGATATGATCGGCCGCCGTCGTCAATGAACGAATCGGTCCGGAGACGATCTCCTGGAGGCGCGATGACAAAAGAAAGGCCGCCAGGGTCGCCAAAATCACCACGATTAACGTGAACAGCAAGTCCTCCCGCCATGCCAGATCTAGATCAGCCAACGTTGCAATGATCGCGACGGTCCCCACGCGCTTGCCGTCATCGATCACCGGCTCAAATAGAATGAGTCGGTTGTCTGCAAACCAATGGGCCGCCTGCGTTGGCCTGGGTGGAAAAACTTCGATCGGGTAATCAGCCGCATCGTAGGAGGCGAACACACGATCGTCTGCAGCGAAGACACGAGCCGCCACGACGGAAAATTTGGCCCGCAACGACGCCAAGTTTTCGGTGGCCAATGTCGTGTCGTCGAACAGCAGCGCGGCGTTGCTCCGATCAGCCATCAATGTGGCGAGCGCGCTCAGATCCTGCACCATGTTAGATTTGATGCGATAGCGGTCGTAGGTGGTGTAACCGATACCGGTCACGACCAGGCCTAACGTACTCGACGCCATCGCGATCAGCACGAGCTTGTTTCTGATTGGCAGGCGCCGAATACCCGCCCATGGCAATCGCAGCGTGGTCATCGCACCACCGTGGCAAGCTCTAGAACTTTCGCGCTCAACCGCAGCCCTGCCTCACGGATGCGTGCGGCGTGGACTTCAAAACGAACATGACTTGCGTCGGTAACCAGGCCGATCATTCCCCCTCGTTGGGCAAATTCCGGAATATCGCTCACAGTAAGAATGGGCTGTCCCTGTAACCTGAGCCAAAGCGCCGGCAGACGCACCTCCTCAGAGCGACTCACGTAGAGGAGATGACAGCGGGTCAGTGCGCCGGATTCATCGTTTAGATGCAGAACCTGGATTGTCCGCCCCTTGGCTTGGCGCGCATTCAACCCATCCAGCTCCAAGCTCACCGGGCCACTGCCCACAACGCAAATCTGGATGATCCCGGCGCGGGCGCTGACTGCGGGCTCAGGCCAATCTACAAACTTAGTAAAATTGAACACATAGGCGACCTTGACCAGGGTCTCTACGTCGGCAGCGCCGAGTGCGGGTCGCACCACCGCCATAAGCGACAGCGTGACCAACGCGGCCCCCCAAGGCCCCAAAAGCGGTTTGATTCGTGCCCCCAACCGCAACCCCGATGCTTGGCGCAAACTCCGCCCATAGCTCGCCCCTACGATAGCCACGAACGCGACACATCCCAAGAGGCGAGTGATAGACACACTCACTTCGACCTAACGCTCTGATAGCCTGCACTCACGATGTCGGGTGATGTCGCCCGCAGCAAAGACGCAACAGGGGTGTTGCGTTCACCATGCGAAGCTCCAAAGATGGCCCGGTATGCCACAACAGCGAACCAAAAAAACGCCACCACGTTCGGCTCCCAAAGCCGCAGCGCGCGTGTGGGTCGAGCTCGGCAATGACGTCGCGATCGGAGGCGGGCGCATGCGTCTCTTGGAAGCCATCGCCGCCCATGGCTCTATCAGCGAGGCGGCCCGCTCGATGGGGGTGAGTTACCGCGCCGCGTGGCGATGGATCGACCGACTAAACAGCGCGACACCACAACCGATGGTGATGACTGCCGTGGGCGGCTCCCAAGGAGGAGGCACAGCACTCACGCCGGTGGGGTATGCCGCGCTGAAGGCCTATTGGCTGGCTCACCACGAAATCCAAGCCGCGCTCGATCGCATTCAACCAGCTTTGGCAACATGCCTCGCAAACGCCATCGCGGCGACGCCTAAGTCTGCGAGCGCCGCCACCAAACCTCGTGCAACACCGCACAGGTCGCCCCGCCGCTCCCACGTGGCCTCACGATGTCCACCACAGAAGTCGACGACGAAATAGACAGTGGCCGGACCATGGCCACGCTGCGATCCCAGAGGACAAACCAAGCTACAAGACTGGGTCGATTTCAAATAGGCCGCGGTGCTCGGTGTCCAGTTGTTCAACCATCTTCCAGCGAAACTTACCTAAACCTGCAAGGCTGGCACCCAGATAGGCCGGCACCTCGGCATCGGTTCCAAGATCGTAGTCGACAATCAAGCTGCGCCCTTCCATCTCTGGATACACCGGGTCCTTGTCCCCTGGGTTGCCGACGTAGACGTAGCCATGCGCGCTCACGAAATCGAACAACGGCAGTTTGCTCACGTCGTTCGCAAGTTGCGTTCGCAACGGATCCCAACCATCACGGGCAATGCAGTTCACGGGTGCGCTGGCGTCAAAGCTAAGCCCGGCTTTGGCGAGAACTGCTGAGAACCGCACGCCGCGCCGTTCAACGACCTCCCACTCTGTGCCCGAGACTTTGTTGGCTCCCAGCAGGCTCTCAACCGTAAGGCCGTTGATATGCACCTCATGCAGCGCGCCATCGTGAGTCTTGAAGGTCAACAGATCGAACTCGCAGTCAGCCGTTTCCGCCTCCATCTTGGAGTAGGTGTGAGCACCCGAGTCGGCCGGAGCGCTGTCATCGTCGGTACCGCAGGCAACCAAGGTTGTCAGCCCCAAACACAGAAAAATCAAGGTCCTAGCGTTCATCAGACACTCTCCTCTGAGTTAGAAATCGGCGCTCATCCCAACAAAGACTTGACGTCCCGGTTCCGGAGTAAAACTGCCGCGCACGTAATTGCTATCGAGGGCGTTGCGTAACCTGACGAACAACGCGAGGGCCCGCTCGGCTCCTAGGTCGAGCCGGTGCTGCACGTAAATGTGCAACAACACATAGCCGGGCAAGCGCTCATGCTGCCATGCATTGCTGACGTTGTTGAAAAAGGCCGCCCGCTGCCCGGAGTGATACTGTCCCTGCACCGCAGCTTCGCTTCCCCACGGCGCTTCTATGCGCAGCTCCAAGCTTGCGTGATGGGGCGTGCGATAGTCGAGCGGTCGATCGGCGCTCTCATCGTGTGCATAGAGATACGTGTATTGGCCCACCAGACGCACAAAACTAAATGGCCGCGCCGATGCCGCCAACTCGCCGCCAGCGGTCGTTGCCCGGCTTACGTTGGTGTACACGGAGTACCGCTGCTCGATAAGCGCGCGGACGGCGTTGTAGTACAAACGTGCACTCAGCAGTGCAGCGTAGGTGGGTACCCGCCAATCGAAACCGGCCTCAGCCATCCAAGCGTGCTCAGGTTGCAGATCAGAATTGCCTCCTAGCGAGTTGGAAAATAACTCCTTCAACGTCGGGTAACGGGTCTTGCGCCCGGCCGCAATCAACCACGTGGTCTGCTCGTTCCATTGATAGTCTGCGAAAATCCGGCCGTCTGCAGCCAACGCCAAACGTTCGTGCACGGGATAGCTGTGCGCGCGTATCTCTTCGGCGGTCAAACGCATACCACTGCCGCCAACACCCACGCTCAGGCGCCATCGGCCCAAACGCTGGGTATCCTCGGCTGCTAGGTTGAAGGTCGCCGCGCCATAGGTCTCCCACGGTTGCCACTCGGTATTGACGGCGGTCGTCTCGACAGGAATCTCGCGTTGCCGATTTTGGTCATAGGCTGCGGACATCGATAGGTCGATACGGTTGCCAGTCCAAAGATTCCAACTTGGGGTCAACACCATTCCGGCCGACTGGTCGCGGTACGACGAAGCGACAAACCAGGCCAATGGATGGGTGGTGAGTTGCCGATAGCTTGCGTCCTGATAGTCCTGCAGCGTGTCGTCATGCCAGGTGACGTAACCTGCACCCTTGGCGCTGGCCAGGCTCCAGGTGCGCGCCGACGGCTCAGGTTGGTACTCCACGATCAGCCCGCCCAAGTAGGTGTTGTAATCGGTGAAGCGCCAATGCCGCACGTAACCCGAGCTCTCGAACGTCGGGATACCACGCTCTTGGCGAAACACGTGCGCGATGCTTTCAACGCGCCACTGAGCGTCAGGCTCGTAACTGGCTTTGAGCATCAGCATCGTCTTGTCGACGTCGCTGCCATCGCGCAGGCCACCGTTCTCATGGAACGCCTCGGTGTCAGAGGTGGTCGTAAAATCGTTTGACACCACGAAACCATCGCTCTGACTCCGCGCGGCAGAGCCACCGAACGACCAGGCACCGTGGCCTCCGACCAAATTCAGTTGGCCACTACGATCCCGCAGACGCCCGCGATAGGGATTGCCGAGCGTAAGCGTGAGGTTACCTTGCCGTCCGTCCAGGTCTTCAAAGCTGTGAAGGCTGACCACCCCCGCCATCGAATTGGCGCCGTACAGCACCGAGCTGATGCCGCGCTGGACCTCTACGGAGCCAAGTTGCGTGGCGAGCAGCGAGCCAATATCAAAATGCCCTGCGTAGCTCTCGCGAATTGGGATGCCATCCAACAGGAGCAGCACGCCACGCTCATCCAACCCGCGGATCTGTAATGAGTCGCCCGCCTTGGTGCCAGTGTTGATCTCAACGCCAGGCAGTCCTTCCAGCGCCTCTGGCACAGTGCTGGCGCCGCGCAAACGGATGTCGTCGTCGGAAATCCGCACCGGCGAGCTTTTCGGTAGCGCGCGACGCCCCACCACTTGTGTCTCAAATACGGGCGCTGCGACCGGCTCAGGCTCGGCGACAGGTGCGTCATCGGACGCGGGCTCTACAGGCAACGCGGCGATGCTCGGCGATGCGTCTGCAGCAACCTCGGCCCGCGCCACGGCAGTTCTATCGAGCACTGCGCAAACAACCATCGCCAGCTGTACCCAACGACCCATCGCGACCCATGCACTCCTGGCCTTGCGTTATGCATGTAAAGACATAACGGTCGCGACGTGAGTAGCATCGCCTCACGCGCGTGGTCAAGCACTGAGAGGTGACGAACAACACCTATTGCGAGCCCAGTGTAACCCCTGGGTAGCGTAAAGTTTTTGGTGTCTGGCCCCTTGAGCCCGACAGGGCAAAGGGAGCAAGAAAGTGATAATCCGAGACGGCCTGATGAAGCTGGTAGTCAAAGTTCATGACGTGGTTGAGCTGGCAAA
>JAKLEG010000412.1 GCA_022703175.1 Myxococcota bacterium
TTCTGGTCCCCGATCACCTCTACCGCGGCGACGCTGCCAAAGGCTATGTGAGCGAGTTTGTCTTCGACGTCACGAAGTCAACGGCGTTGCGCGACTATCGGGTGCGCTAAGGATTTTCTCTGACCTACTTTTTTCCTTAGATTGGGTTTGCACCCGGATTCGGAACGTTTCAGAAAACCAAGCAACATCAGGGGGTTTTCGTCGAAAATGGATCTAGGCTAGAGTCTTTGTCCTTGGAGGTTTTCATGCCCCGTATTGCGCGCCCGCATTCCCAGGCTCCGATTGCTGCGTCAACCACGCCCGCGGTTTCGACATCTCCGCGCACCAGGCGTGCGGCTCCTGCTAAGCCAGCAGATTGCATGGCGCAACCGGCTCCGGTCCAGACTCCAGTCGCGCGTGCCGATGCTGGGATGCGGCAAGCGATGGCCTCTGATCCGCGTTTGGCGGCGGCGATGGCGGCGCTCAGTACACCGGCAGGACAAAAGGTCGCGACCGCCAAGCTCGAAAAACTCATGGCGGACATGAGCCAGGGCAAACGCAACCCCAAGGCGGAACGTCAAGCGATCGAACTTGTTGCTCAGTTGAATGCCTCGGGGCAGTTGGTTCCAGTGTTGACGCCGCTTGCCGAGGCGGCCTGGGCCAAAGGAGCATTGCCACCCGCTACCGACGCCGAAAAGAAGGTAATGGTCGAGCAGTTGGCCAATATGATTGACGCCCAACTTGGTGCGCGCGGCATGACACCTACGACTCAAGGTGTGCAATACATCAGTTGGGAGGACCTCTCGCGTGCTCATTTAGACGCAGTGCGGGCAACGGCTGTGCCCCCCGCTGGGCCAGGATCACCATCGGCGTTCGACAATCCGGTATTTGTGGCCGAGTTGGAAAAGCTGATGGGCAAACGATTTGCCGACAATTGCGAAACAAGGTTGCTCATCAACGGTCCCGCTTCGTTTGCCGAGCGTGACCGGATGATTGATAACGCTACGACCAGCATCCATTTGATGACGTGGGCGTTCTATGACGATGATACCGGCTGGGGTATGGCCAAGAAGCTGGTGGCCGCGAAAGCGCGCGGCGTCGATGTGAAAATTATCGTCGATGCTGAGGTGGCTCGCGAACCGGTGCACCAAGAGACGCTCAAGTTCATGGAGCAAAACGGCATCAACGTGGTGCGCTACAGCGATCCGACCAAGCCACACGACGGTCACCATCGCAAGGTCATGGTGGTTGACGGCGTTGAGGCCGTCGCTGGTGGTATGAACATTGGGAATGTCTACAGTCACCGCGGCCCCGAAACCGATCCGAAGTGGCGCGATACCGACGTCCTGATGCGCGGCACGGCCGTCGGGCAAGCCAGCGCGCTGTTCGCCGAGCTGTGGAATGAACAGCTTGCGAAGCAACAATTGGACTACGACCGGTGCGTGGCCCCGCCAGCGCCCGCTGGTGTGGGGGCAGGGCGGGCTGCTCTCGTCGATGATCGTCCCGGGCCCGATGACAAGGATCCGTCCTTCTTGGCAATGCTGAAGTCTATCGAGGGTGCTACGACCCAAGTGGATATCGAGAACGCCTACGTCATTTTGACGCCAGCGCTGCGAGATGTTTTGAAGGCAGCAATTGCCCGTGGTGTGAAAGTACGAGTGTTGTCGAATTCCGCCGAGAGCGTCGATGTGCCGATCATCAGCGCGCCAATTTTGGCTAGCCTTAAGGAGCTGCGCGAAGCGGGCGCTGAAGTTTACCTCAAGAAGGGCGCTACATTGCATAGCAAGTTCTTGCAGGTGGACAGCAAGTTCGTGGCCGTTGGCTCCTACAACTTCCATCCGCAATCAGAGCGCTACAAGGGCGAGACGACCGTGATGGCGATTGACGCCGAGTTGGCTACAAAACTACGTGAGGCCTTCGAGCAAGATATCCAGGCGGCAACGCCCGCCGTCACGGCGGATGAGATTAAGGTTCCGGAAAGCGCGCTGACCTCTATTGTGTCGATGCTCTTCTTCGATCACTTGTAGCCTCCACAGGGCCCTTTGACGGCCTAGGAGGCAATCGCGATGACGAAACCGGTCCTCAACGGGCGCCATGCGCTGGTTTGTGGTGCAAGCGCAGGCATTGGCCGAGCCAGCGCCATTGCCCTAGCCCAAGCCGGAGCGCGTGTGACAGTGCTGGCGCGCCGTCTTAGCCAGTTGCAGCAGGTCGTCGCCGAGTTGCAGGATCTTGGGGCTGCAGAGCCTGCCTATCGCGTTGCTGACTTGGAGAGGACCGAAGATATCACGGGCATCACCGAAGCGCTTCTTCGCGAACGTGGTCAGGTGCACATCCTGGTGAACAACGCTGGCGGACCCGCTGCGGGCCCAATTCTTGCCGCCCAACCGGCAGAATTCGACGGCGCGTTTCGGCGGCACGTGTTGGCCAGCCATTTGTTGACCCAGGCCGTGGTGCCCGGCATGGCCGCCGCGGGTTACGGGCGCATCATTAACATTATTTCGATTTCAGTACGCGAGCCATTACCCAACCTGGGCGTGTCCAACACCATTCGAGGCGCGATGGCCAGTTGGGCAAAAAGCGTCGCGCGCGAGCTGCCACCTGGCGTCACGATTAACAATGTTTTACCTGGGTACACTGACACCGAACGTCTGCGCTCGTTGCTTGCAACCCTTGCATCAAAAGGCGCCACGACACCTGAATGGGTTGAGCGGCAGTGGCTTGCGGGGGTCCCCGAGGGACGCCTGGCTTCGCCGGATGAGATAGCAGCTGCCGTTGTTTTCCTTGCATCACCTGCCGCCGGCTACGTTCGGGGCGTGAGCCTGCCGGTGGATGGCGGCCGATTGGGAGCGTTGTAATGCATTTCGGTTCGGAGTTCTTTGCGACCTGTGCGCGACAGTTGGAACCGCTTCTTGTCCAGGAACTCATCGAGTTAGGTGCCAGTGCGGTCAAAGAAACGCGCGCCGGGGTGACGTTCACTGGCGATCTGGGGACGGCGTATCGGGCGATGCTCTGGTCACGGCTTGCGAGTCGTATCCTCGTGCCCATCGCACGTTTCGAAGCCGCGAGCTTCGATGCTTTGTACGAATTGTGCCACGGGCTACCCTGGGAGGAGCATTTGGGGGTAGCTCAGACCTTTGCGATCGATGTCTCGCTCACCCGGTCGCCGCTCACCAACAGCCAATTTGCAGCGCAGCGCGTGAAAGATGCGCTCGTGGACCGCTTGCGTGAGCGTTTGGGCGATCGCCCGAATGTGGACACCGAGCGTCCCGACGTGCGGTTTAACGTGCATCACCATGAGAGCGTGGCCACGGTGGCGGTGGATTTGGCCGGCGTTAGTTTGCACAGGCGCGGCTATCGCGAGGAGGCGGGGGAGGCACCGCTGCGGGAGACGTTGGCGGCCGCGATGTTGATGCGCGCCGAATGGCCGCGGATCATGGTGGAGCGCGGTGCGCTCGTCGATCCGATGTGCGGTTCGGGAACGATCGTTATTGAAGCGGCCCTGATGGCGTTGGACATAGCGCCGGGACTTCTGCGCGGGGACGCCAAGCTGGGCGGTTGGCTCGGTCACCAATCGGCCGTTTGGTTGGGACTGTTGGAGGAGGCGCGCGCGCGCAAACGGGACGTTGCCGATGTGGTGTTGCTGGGCTCGGACATTGATGCAGGGCTGTTGCGGCGGGCCGGCCGTAACGCGTCGCGGGCGGGGGTCGATAAGGTGGTGCGCTTTGCGCCGACCGATTTGCGTAAATTGCAGCGCCCAGAAGAGCTTGAGGGGCGTCCGGCGTTGGTGATCACCAATCCGCCCTACGGGGAGCGCATCGGTGATCCGGCACTGCTTAAGGCGCTGCATACTGAGTTGGGCCTGATGATGCGCCGGGTAGCACCCGGGGCTCAGGCGGCGGTGCTAGTCGAGCACGAAGACCTCGGCATGGCGTTGGGGCTGCGCGCGCATAGGCGCTGGCGGATGCGCAACGGTGACTTGGATTGCTGGCTCCTGAAATTGGAGGTGCCGGCGACGGACTCCGCTGCGGCCAGCAAAGCGAGCGCGGGCCGGGAGATGCTTTCGAATCGCCTCACGAAGAACCTGAAACACCTAAGCAAATGGGCCAAGCGTATCGATGTGGACTGTTTTCGCGTGTACGACGCAGACCTGCCTGAATACGCGATGGCTATCGATCTCTACGGACAACATGCAGTGTTACAGGAGTACGAGGCGCCAGCTGAAATCGATCCGGTGAAGGTGGCCGCGCGCCTCGCCGACGCCGTAGCAGTGCTGCCAGATGTTCTTCATATTCCACGGGAGAATGTCGTCGTGAAGACCCGGCGCCGTCAACGCCGTGGCCAGCAATACGAAGCATTGTCGACATCGGGGCGGCGCCTTGTCGCGCGGGAGGGGGACTGCCACTATCTGGTGAACCTGACCGACTACTTAGATACCGGATTGTTTTTGGATCATCGTCCGGTGCGTGCGCTGATTCGGAGACTTGCTAGCGGCAAGCGCTTTCTGAACCTGTTTGCCTACACCGGCACGGCGACGGTGGCGGCCGCGAAGGGTGGTGCCGAACAGTCGCTGACGATTGATATGTCAGGCCCATACCTCGATTGGGCGCGTGACAACTTTCTCAAGAACGGCTTGGATCTGCGCCGACATCGCTTGTTGCAAGCCGATTGCCTCGCGTGGCTGATGGAGCCTGAGGGTGAGTTCGACTTCATCTTTCTGGATCCGCCCACCTTTTCTACCTCCAAGCGGATGGCGGGCACGCTCGACGTGCAGCGAGATCATGTGGAGTTGATTGAGCGCACTTCGGCGTTGTTGGCGCCTGGCGGCACGTTGCTGTTTTCATGCAACTTTCAACGCTTCAAACTCAACCATGAGGCGTTGGCTCGCTACGCCATCGAAGAAATCTCTGCCAAGACGGTGGATCCGGACTTTGCGCGTCACCCACGCATTCACAAGGCATTCTTCATCCGCCGAACTATTTAGCATTTAGAGCAGTCTGATTGGGTGTAGGCGCGCCATCTTGGTGACCAGGTTCTCGCCCACGAGTACGCTCACAACGGTTGCTACGTCCAGGTAGTCGTCGTTCATCTTTAGACCAAGGTCTGGAGGTCAGGGGCGTCGACCATGACATCGCTCCGATGTGACCACTCTTTTTTTCTCCCAGCGCTTGACCGTCTGACGCCTAGCGCCAACCTTCAATCAGAAGAAGGAGCGCAGGATGTGTGGCCGTTACAGTCTAAGCACGCCAGATGAGGAGTTGGCTGAGATCTTTGAGCTTGCGGGCCCGGTGGTGATGCGACCACGTTACAACATCGCGCCCACCCAACAGGTGGCGGTGGTGAGACGCAGTGGCAGCGGGCGCCGACAGTTGGCGCTGTTGCGCTGGGGGCTCATTCCACATTGGGCTGACGACCCCAATATCGGTACTCACATGATCAACGCGCGGCTGGAAACGGTCACCGAGAAACCGGCCTTTCGCGAGGCGTTGCAGAAACGTCGTTGTTTGGTGCTGGCCGATGGTTTTTACGAATGGCAGCGCCAA
>JAKLEG010000413.1 GCA_022703175.1 Myxococcota bacterium
CGAAAACGTGGGATGCACTTCTGGGGTTGGTGCCACCAGCGACCGCAGCTCTACCAGCTGCCGATCGCCTCGACCCGAAGGCCAGCGCACCGCAAACACCCGTCCGGCGAGTAACAATCCCAGTGCCGATGGCTCCTGAGCACTCGCCGTCCGCGACCGCACCTCGCGCGGTTAACGCCAAGCCCAAACTCCCGGTACAGCCGCGCCCCATAGACCGCACCCTTGGCGATTTGACCTACCGTTTTCCCGACACCGATCACAAAGCCCCTGCGCGAATCTCGACTCCGCCCCAATGGCTCGTGCCCATGATTGCCGAGAAGGCCGCCGCGTGGAACCTCCCTCCCGAACTGGTCATGTCTGTGTTGTGTCAGGAGACTGACTTCAACCCACTGGTGGCCGTTGAGGGCGGCACCTGCGTGACGCAAATGACTGGGGCCGCCGCCAAGGCGCTCGAAGCCTGGGCCAAAGATGCCACAAGCCCGCTCACCGCAGCGCAACGCGATCTCTTGGGCAATGCGGTGGCCAAGCTGAACCTGCAACGCAAAGCCGTATCAGCGCAGCGCCGCGAACTGAAAGTACCAAGTCACGGGCGCCCTGAGATGGAGACGGTGGAGGCACGACTGGATTTGCCGTTCACCCTCTCCAAGAGCACCAAGGTAAATGGCAAAACCGTCTCCGAGCCAGTGGAGATGACTCTGCGGCAACTGTGCGACCAAAACCTTGATCTTGGGTGTGCGTTCTTAGCGCTCTTGGCGCACCGCTACACTCGTACATCCAAGGACGGCAGCACGCTCACCAACGTTGCTACGATGATCGAACGCTATCACGGGCAGTTAGATGAAGAGCGCAATCGCCTCTACCGCCGCGAAGTGGTACGCCGCTACGCGCGCTATGTGGATTTAGACGCCTAGGCTCCCGACCTCGTTGTTCAGCTCTCGCCCGACATGCAACAGGGCACCGTCTACTCAGGTGCCAACGCCCCCAACGACGCAGACGCGCCGGACAGAACGCCCCCTCCCTGGACACGGCGGCCCAAGGAGGGTTGTTCTTCTATGGCATCAGTTAAAAACTAGAAAAAACGGCTAGTTAGCGCAGATCGTGACGCTGGGGTTGCGCGAACACGAGTAGTCGTCACAATCCAGATGGCCATCACTGTCGTTATCGATGCCGTCGTCGCAGGTGGCGTTGGTGTTCTCGAATGTCGCCCCCTGGCAGTGCGTCACGCCGGAGTTGTACAAGCAGCTCCAATCGTCGCAGTCGATGTGACCGTTGCCGTCATTGTCGATGCCGTCGGCGCACAACGTGTTGGTGTTCTCAAAATTGGGGCCTTGGCACTCAGTCACGGCCGGGTTGCTCAAGCAGCCCAAATCTTCACAGTCGCTAAAACCATTACCATCGTTGTCCTGGCTGTCAGAACAAAGTGCGTTGGTGTTCTCCAGGTCGCCCGTGCCGCCGCCGCCGCCACACACCGTGGTGCTATCGCAGTTGTAGTCGTCGCAGTCGATGAAGCTGTCGCCATCGTTGTCGACGCCATCGTCGCAAGCGGCTTCGGTGTTCTCGGCGCTGCCGCCGCCGCCACCGCCACACACCGTGGTGCTATCGCAGTTGTAGTCGTCGCAGTCGATGAAGCTGTCGCCATCGTTGTCGACGCCATCGTCGCAAGTGGCTTCGGTGTTCTCGGCGCTGCCGCCGCCGCCGCCGCCACACACCGTGGTGCTATCGCAGTTGTAGTCGTCGCAGTCGATGAAGCTGTCGCCATCGTTGTCGGCGCCATCGTCGCAAGCGGCTTCGGTGTTCTCGGCGCTGCCGCCGCCACCGCCGCACGCCGTGGTATTCTCGCAATTAAAATCGTCGCAATCGATATAGCTGTCGCCGTCGTTGTCGTCACCGTCGGTGCAGGCTGCTTCGGTATCCTCGGTGTCGCCGCCGCCACCTGCACAAGCCGGGAAGGCCGCACAATCGGTGTCGAGGCAGTCGATGTAACCGTCTTTGTCGTTGTCGAGGGTGTCGCCGCACAACGCCGCAGTGTTTTCTTTGGCGCTGCCGCTGATGTTCGAATTCTTGCTGCTCGAAGGGGTATCATCTGTGGAGGTACAGGCCCCTCCCACCACGACTCCCATCACCAACGCCAACCCTGTCGCAAACGTCAACAACGCGCGCTTCATTCAACACCTCTTAATTCGTTTGCCGTGTCCGGACACCAGGCCACGGCCGCATGGAGCCGCACCGTACGGGCGCCCCAGCGCTTTGTCAACCAGCCGCCAACACATCGCGTCATTGACAAAGCCAAAAGCCCCAGCAATCTGACCATAGGATTTAATTATAATGGACGGGTTGAGAAACTCGCCCTTTGCAGATGCACAAGCACCAATAATCCGTTAAATATCAAAATCATAACAACAACCACGCGGCACGGCTTCGACCTGCACATTGCAGCGCAGCATCAACGTCGGCGCGCGGGTGATGGCGAAAACTCAACAACGAAAGATCTTGAGAGGGGTCGCGTGGCCGAACACGTTAGAGTTTTAGGTGGTCGCGTACCAGGAGTTCAGCGATTTGTACGGCGTTCGAGGCCGCGCCCTTGCGCAGGTTGTCGGCCACGCACCAAAACGCCAGCGCGTTGACTGCCGACGGATCGGTACGCACCCGCCCCACAAAAGTAGCGTCGGAGCCGGTCACATCCAGTTGCGTGGGATAGATCTTGTTGGCCGGCTCATCCATCAACATGACTCCGGGCGCCTCGCGCAACAACTCGCGAGCACTCTCAGGGGTAAGCGAGTCGGCAAACTCAGCGACCACAGCCTCGGCATGGCCGTTGAAGACCGGCACACGTACACAGGTCGCGCACACCCCTAACTCAGGTAGATGCATGATCTTGCGGGTTTCAAAGAGCATCTTCTGCTCT
Source organism: Myxococcota bacterium (assembly GCA_022703175.1). Classification (GTDB taxonomy): domain Bacteria; phylum Myxococcota; class XYA12-FULL-58-9; order XYA12-FULL-58-9; family XYA12-FULL-58-9; genus JACRCV01. Next base: position 2,906 of record JAKLEG010000413.1, read on the forward strand.
TCCTTGGTGAAACCATCGGACAAAAACTCGTCGATGTGCGGCAGGCAGTTGAAGGCGATCTGACGAGGAAACACGGTGGGTGTGATTTCGCGCTGCCCAAACAACGCTGTCACCTGCTCGCCCAACTCATCCATCGCCGCCTTGCCTTTGCCCGAAACGGCTTGGTAGGTGGCGACAACCACGCGTTTGAGCGTGGCTTCGTCATGCAAGGGCTTGAGTGCCACCACCAACTGAATCGTCGAGCAGTTGGGATTCGCAATAATATTGCGGTTCTTGTAGTCGGCGATGTCCTCCGGGTTGACCTCCGGCACCACCAACGGCACGTCCGGCTCGCGCCGCCATGCCGAGCTGTTGTCGATCACCACCGCCCCAGCCGCCGCCGCAAGCGGCGCCAGTTCACGACTGGCCGTCGCCCCCGCCGACATCAAACAGATCTGCACACCAGCAAAAGCCTCGGCCGTGGCGCGCCGAACCTTCACCTCATGTCCGGCAAAACTCAGCGCTTCGCCTTCTGAACGTTCGGAGGCAAGCGGCACCAATTCGGCCACAGGAAAACCGCGCTCCTCCAAAACCGTCAGCATCTCGCGCCCAACAAGCCCTGTGGCGCCCACAACCGCAACTTTATAACCCTTGACCATCTGACTCCTCAGCGTGCGGCGATCGTTTTCGACCGCCAGACCGCGCACCTTAACAAAACTTACCCACCGGAGCGATGCTCTTGCCTCTTGCCGTCCCTGCCCGTTTGGCGATAGTCGGGCAACTCATGCGAGCGTTGAACCACTCGATCGCGACCGCGGGCCTCGACGACCCAGAGCAAACCTGGATGCAAACCATTGTCCGGATCCCCGCCCACCCCGAATGGGGCAAGGCGCGCGTGTTGCGCTGGTATCCTGCGGAACACGAGGCGCCCGAGCGCCTGCGCATCATGGCAGAACACAACGCGCGCCCAGTGTTGGTACGCGTCGACGACGTCGAGCGCCTCACACCAAAGGCTATGTAGCAACCTCGTTCGTCCGGCCCGCGTCGAGCTTGCGTGCTACAAACGTGAGCCCAACAGCAGCCACCAGCAAACCCTCAATCAACCCATACGACCAACCCTCCGAGCCGGTTAGATCCTGCACCCGGCCGTTAAGCCATGGCATGGTCAAGCCCGCGAGTCCCCAGGCGGTAAAGAGAAAGCCGTAGTTCAGCCCAAAGCCAGCAAGGCCATACAGATCCTTGGTCACCGACGGAAACACCGCTAGGTTGGCACCGTAGCTTGCACCCAAAACGAAAAGGATCGTTAACAACCCCGGCCAACTGCCGCTCTGCCGGGTCGCGTACAGCGTGGCCACCGTCAGACTCTGCAGTACAAAGAACAGGCACAAGGTCACCTGTCGCCCGATGCGATCGGAGAGCGCCCCGGCCACGATGCGGCCGATGGCGTTGCCGATGGCCAACACCACCACAGCGAGAAATGCCAACTCCCCAAGACTTTGTTTTCCCAACGACTGCGCGACGCCCACAAAAGTAAGCCCCGCCGCAGCGCCCGCGAAATACATGCACCACAGCAGATAGAACTGCCCACCCTGCAACATCGCTCGCCATGAGACGTCGACCACACGACTGCGAGGACTGCCCGCTTGCGCACCCTGGGGATTTTCCAACAGCTGCGCCAACGCCACCACCACCACGAAAAAAATGCCCCCCAACACCACCAACGCCGCCGACACAGGATGCAGTCCGCCCCACGGGGCCGCTGCAAAGTATCCCAACAGCCACGCGGTCAGCGGCGCCGCCACCACCGGCGCCAAACCGAAGCCGGCCACCACCAAGCCCGCCACCAATCCAGTACGCTCGGCGGGATGCCATTTCACCGCCACTGGCGTCGCGGCGGCATAGCCAAAACCAATTCCAGCGCCCGAAAGCAGCCCGAACCCCACCACGAAACCCGTAAGCGACGCTTGAGATAAGCCGGCCAACACACAACCACACCCGGTTAGCACACCACCCAAACTGGCGGTCAACCGCGGACCCCAGCGATCTTGCAGGCGTCCGGCGGGAATCATGGTGAGTGAAAACACCAAGCACGCCACGGCGTAGGGCAGCGCCTTCTCGGAATTGCTCCAATGCCAGGCATCAGGGATGGCGGCCCGCACCACGCTCCAGATGTACAACACGCCCAGTGCCAAACCGGTGGCCGTCGCCGCGCCGGTGACGAGCCAGGCCTTGGCCTCGCTTGTTGCTGCGACATCTGTTGATCCCATGGGAGCGCCTTTACCGGAACCGTCACGCACGACACAACCCTATTTGCAACCGCAACCCATCGTCCTCCGCATTGCAGCGCTGCGACTGAGCGTCTAAATTCCGCGAGTCGGACACGACGGTGCTTTTCCCGTCGCTTGGGAGAGTCTATGCAGCAAGCGTTGTGCACGGTGCGCGGTTGGAGGCTGGTCGTCATAGGCCTCGGGCTCGGCTTCGGGTTCGGCCTCAGCTGCAACAACGACGATGCGTCACTCAAGCAACGCATCTGCACGCCGGGAGAAGCCACCTGCACACCCGATGGCCAACTGGAAATCTGCAGCGCCGACGGCTTGGTGCGCGAACGCTCCGCGTGCGCCGAA
>JAKLEG010000414.1 GCA_022703175.1 Myxococcota bacterium
GCGTGTTGCCGGCGTTGGCTCCGCGCCTGCTCGACGAAGCCGGCAAAGAGGTGTACGGCGCGGCGCGCATCAACAAGGATGCCCTGAACCGTCACGGCGTGGCGGGCTATACCACCAGCATGGAAGCCGCGATGAAAGACGCGCGGGTGGCCGACAAGCCGATGGTCATCAAGCCGTTGCGGATCAATGAAGCCAACGGTTCCGACCTGGTGTTGGGCGCCGAGGATGTCCAAAAGCTGGCCAAACTCGCAAGCCTCATCGGCGACGCCAAGGTTGTGATCATCACCGACTGAGACCAGACTCGAACAACCCGCGGGCGGCGCTCGGGAACGACAGCGCCCGCTTGGAGGATTCGTCATGAAGCGTTACGGCATGGCAGCAATGGTGGGTGTGGCTTGTGCGACGTGCTTCGCACAAGCGCAGGCATGGGCCGCCGAAGCCACGGAGGCCGAGGTCACCGCGGTAGGTCAGGCGGCGATTCTTAACAGCGACCAAGCCTCCGCGCGCGACAAAGCGATCGACGACGCGCTACGCAAGGCGGTCGAGCAGGCGGTCGGCACGATGGTGTCGAGCGAGACGGTCACCGAGAACTACCAGGTCTTGAGTGACAAGATTTACAGCAAAGCCAAAGGCTACGTGAAAAATTACCGCATCCTCTCCGAAGGCAAAGAGGACGGCGGTGTTTACAGCGTGAAAGTGCAGGCCAAGGTGGCCACCGGCAACCTGGAAAACGACGTCGAAGGCATCTTGGCGGTGTTACGCGCCAAGAATATGCCGCGCGTGCTCGTGATGATCTCCGAGCAGAACATTGGCCAGCCGCAACCGGCGTTCTGGTGGGGTGGCCAACAGGGCAGTGCGCCGGTCGTGGCCAACACCGCGGTCAGCCTGGACGCGGTCGAAAACTCGTTCATCAAAGAATGGATGGCCAAAGGCATCATCTTCGTGGATCGCCAAGCGATCATGGGCAAGATTAAAGTTGGCGCACCGGTGACCTCCACCGCTGCCCCGAATGACCAAGCGGTAAAAGAGTTCGCCGGCAACACTGGCGCCGAAGTGGTGGTGTATGGCCAAGCCGTGGCCACCGATGCCGGCACGGTGATGGGCACGCAAATGCATTCGCTGCGCGCCAACGTCTCGCTCAAGGCGCTTAACCTCGACACTGGCGTCATCATGGGCACGAGCGTGGTGTCGCAAGTGGCCAATCATATTGATCCGACCACAGGGGGCACCAAAGCGCTGCAAGCGGCCGGCAAGAAGGCCTCCGAAGAGCTGTTGCAGCAAATCTTGGCCAAGTGGGAAAGCGAAGTCGCGGGCGCAAGCACCGTGAAGCTCATGATCACCAACGTCAAGAGCAACAAGGAGCTCAAAGCGCTCAAGCGCTTCATCGAAGACGAAGTCCGCGGTGTCCAGGCTGTGCGCCAACGCGAGTTCCGCAAAAAGACCGCTGAGCTGGAAATCGATATCAAAGGCTCGGTGCAGGCGCTGGTGGACGAACTTGAAGCCAAGGCGTTGCCCGGCTTCAAGCTGGACGTCACCGATCAGACTGCCAACACCATAACGGCCGAGATGAAGTAGGGAGGGCACCGTGACCTACCAGACAATTCGCAGAAGCCTCATGGGCAGTGCGCTCTGCGGCGCCGTGCTCGTAGGCGTTTGGGGTGTGGCACGCACCGTCGAAGCGGGCGACAAAACCGTCGGCACCGTCAGCTTCGTGCAAGGCAGTGCCCAACGCGCCCGCGGGGGTGACAACAACTGGAAAGCCCTCACGGACAAGACCGCCCTTTTCCAGGGCGACCGCTTGAAAACCGGCGACGCTACGCGTTTGGAGGCCACGCTGAACGATGGCTCCAAGCTGCGACTGGCAGCCAACTCGGAGCTGAACCTCGAACGGGTGGAGGTCTCCAAAAAGAAGGACAGCAAAACCGTACAGGCCAAGCTGTTCTTCGGACGCATGTGGGCGTCGGTCACGAAGCTCGTCGGCAGTGACTCCAAGTTCGAAGTCAGCACGGCCAACGCCGTGGCCGGTGTGCGCGGGACGCGTTTTGAGGCCGCGGCCGACAGCGGTGGCAAGACCACCGTCAGGGTGTTCTCGGGGCGCGTGCTGGTTTCCAACCAGCCGATCTACGCGGTGAAGGGCCACACCAAGGCCACGCGCGTGGAGGTGGCTGGCCCCCAAGAAGTCTCGAAAAAACAGTGGGATGAGCTCGTGGCCGGGGCGATGCAAATGATCACGGTCGCGGCCAATGGGGAGATGACCCAACCCGAGACGTTTGCGGCAGCCGATCCTGCGGCCGACGATTGGGAAGCCTGGAACGCCGAGCGCGACAAGGTCGCGGGCCTCACTGAGTAGCACCGCCAGTAAGTAGCGTCGCCGCAAAACCCTAGCTACAATTTGCGCATCTTCAACGCGGAGTGTGAGCGTGACGCGATTCCTCTCCCCAGCTTGCTATGTGGCGCTTGGCACCATGTGTGCTGCGCTCGGTGCCTGCCGCGAAACCGCCACTGAAGAGAGTGGCGTGGTCACCGTCGAGGTGGCGGCCGGCTCCGAAAAGCTCACGCAAGAGCAAGAAGAGCTCGCCCGCAAACAAGAGGCCTTGGCCATTGAAGCCGCGGCGCTCGAACGGCAGCGGCAGGGCCTGCAAGGTACGATTTCGGGAGCGCCACTTGCCGCCAAAGAACAGGAGCTGCAGGCGTCGCTCGATCGCATCAAGGCCGAGCAACAAAGGGCCAACGCCCGCCTGCAAAGCCTCGACGCCGAGCGCGAACGCCTGGCCAGTCAACGCCAGTCGATGACCCGCACGCTCAAGACCCTGGACGAAAACAATGCGATGTCCCAGCGCGAAGGCACGGTGGCCCTGCGCGAGCAGGGTCTGGCAGGCAAAGAACGCGATCTGACCACGCTGGATGCCGAGGCACAAACACAGCTCACGCTGACACAGCGCCGCCTGGAGCAGGCGATCGACAAGGCGCGGGCCATTGCTAAAGAACGCGGTCTTACAACCACGGTCACCGAGAAGCCCAAGAAGTCACGGGGGAGGGGGCGGTAGCGAGCAGCAGCCGCTATCAGAAGGAGGGGTCGATTGACCGTAGTCGTTCTTACCCCAGCAGCTCATGGTGTTATCGCTCTTCACGGCGCAAGTGTGATTGCCCCGAACAGCGATTGCCAGCCGGTTGGCCGGCGCCGCGACGGCCGTAGTCGTGGTTGATCGAACAGGTGGGGGTTGGCCGCACCCACATTTGTCGGGTTTTGCGCACTTCACTGGCAAAGACGTAAACGCGCCCATCCCGGAGGTCGGGAGCAGTCCGAAAGGGTGCGGGCCTGGCCGTCGTGCGCCCCCTGGGGGTTCACCAGCCTTCGTTCTAGCGTTGCCGCCGGGGGCCCACCAGCAACCCTTCTTCCACGCGGCTGCCAGCTACCCAGTCTATGCCGACGATGCTATCGCCGGTGAGTGTCGCCAATCGTGCGATGTCAGTCACGACGTAACGAGCTCCCGATTTGGCGATGACCTTTTGTTGTTTCAGGTCTTGCAGGGCGCGCTCGACTGACCGGAGGGTGACGCCCAAGCCTTGTGCTAACTCGGTTTGCGACAGGCGCACGCGAATCGCAATGCCACCGTCAACGGGCACGCCGTACAGACGCACGTAGGCCAGCAGCAGGTAGGCCAGGCGTTCGGGGACCTTCATGAACGCCAGCGCACGTTCATGCTGGGCAGCGATCAGAAAGCGTGCACAGGTGTCGTGGAGCACGTTCTTCATGAACGCCGGGCTGTCGCCCATGAGCTGCTCGAACACCAACCGTTCAAGACGCACCACCGTGGCGCGATCGAGAGCAACGCAGTTCTCGACATAGCGACCACCGGTGACAACTTCAATTTCACCCCACGCGGCCGGCGCTCCGAAGAGCTTCACGGTTACCTGGAAGCCTGAGGGTGAGCTGTAGAACACGCGCGCGGAGCCCGACAACAGGAGCCAGTAGTCGGCAACCTCTCCCTCTCGACTCATGTCCTCGCCGGGATTGAAAATCAAAATGGTGCCCATCGAAGCGATGCGCTCGACGACCGAGGGTACGACGCCCGCAAGCAGAGGATGTTTTGTCAGCAACCCGCGTACGCGAGTGCCCAGCTCCGACTCTGAGGCGATCCGGCGGCTCATTTCGTCAGCAGCCCAACCCGTAGACCCGAGCACCGTCGCGACGAAACGCCATGCGTTGGTGGTGGCCCGACTCATCCAAAGCGGGCGGCACATGGTAGCAGAGTCGCCAGAGTTGTGTGTGGGTATCGTAGGACAGCGAACGAATCTGTGCATCAGGTTCTAGGCCGTGACACTCAACGAGCCGGCACGTAGCAATATCAAGAACAAATAGGCGCTGTGTACCATCGGCCATCGTTGCCATGAGCGCTGCTTGCCCGCGACCACCCGAAGCCTGGAGTTTGGTGAAGGCGATGATGTTGGCGGGCAGCTTCACATCAGTGCCCTGAAGCTCAAGATCGTACACGCGAATGCTCGGCGGTCTTTGTGCCACCCTCAGGATTTCTACACGGTTGGCATCAACCCGTTCTGTCGCAAACCAGCAGGGGTTGACCAAAGCCGCGTCGTGAACCCGTGGGCCCGCAGGCCTATTGGATAGGGCATCGATCGCGACCAGTTCCTCTTGTCGGCGTTCGAGCGCCATGATGTCGTTCGCGGCCACCACCATGCTCACGAGATCGTTCTTGGCTGCCTCATACGTGACAACACCACGATAATCCGACGCAGCTCCGTCCTCATGATGCCTTTCTTCAAAGCAAACCACGTGAATTCGACGACCTCCATCGGGATCGAGTGTTACCAGTCGAGAGATACTGCTTGTGAGGGGGAAAATGTCTTCCAGGCGGTTTGTGATCGTCGGCAGTGGGATCGCAGGCTGGGTTGGCGTGCGTAGGTTGATAAACTGGACCGTCCCTTTGGCATCGCGAAAGAGAGCGTGCCCCGCCTCGAAACGCGCGGCGTCGGTGCGTGGAATCACCTCCGCGCAATTGGCAAAATAGGCATTCCACTGGCGCTGCCACGTCTCGGTCGAAGCCGCGGATGTGGTGGAAGCGCTGAGCGGTTCTGGCTTTGGCACCATGCGTGGGCGAGGATACGTGATCGGTAACAATGCGCGCGCGCGCCAATAGCGCTCCAGGAAATCTAGCATCTCGTTTTGAGGATGAGCCGCGAGTGGCGTAACGCCGGGCGCCGTCGTTCGTGTCGCCTGGATGGCCGCGAGCAACATCAGGCCACGCGTCACCTGAATATTTTCGGGTTCGATGTTGTCGAGGTTGCCGTCGAAGTTGATCGGTCGGCCGTCTCGGAGGAAGACCAAGCGTCGACCGGAGACGAAATACTCTTGGTCTTCGCCGTGGCGCGGATGGCCCAAACGCCGGCCTTTTGTTCGCAGCGCATCCATGTCGATTTCGACCTCGGCCGATGATGCCGAAGCGATTAGCGCTCCCGATGGCAACGCGGCCATCACCTCTGGCGTGACG
>JAKLEG010000415.1 GCA_022703175.1 Myxococcota bacterium
CAGCCGTTGGACCTGAACCTGATCATTCGGCGGGATGATCTGGAAATGCTGGTGGGCCACTTGGTGGATCGTACGTTCGACACCTGCGCCAAAGTCATCGGCGATGCCAACCTCGGCCCCAATCAAGTGGATCAGGTGCTGCTGGTGGGTGGCCAAACCCGCATGCCGATGATCCAAGAACGGATCGCCAAGTTCTTCGGCAAAACGCCCACCAAGGGTGTGCACCCCGATGAAGCAGTGGCGATTGGCGCAGCCCTATTCGCCTCCAGCCTGGCGCAAGATGCCAACTTGAAGGTGCAGCTGTTGGACGTGATCCCGATGGCCATCGGCATCGAACGAGCCGAAGGTCAGCTGCATCGCCTGTTCGATCGCAACTCACCGGTTCCCAACCAAAAACAGTTCACCTTCACCACCCACCGCGACGACCAAACCGACTTGGTGATGCGTTTGTATCAAGGTGATAAAATCCGGGCTGTCGACAACACCTTGCTCGGTGAATTTACGTTCGATGGCATCCGCCCGGGCCCGGCGGGTGCCGTACGTGTGGAGGTGGTGTTCGACGTCAGCGCCCAGGGGATGCTCGCGCTGCACGCCAAAGACCTCGACACGGGCACCGAAATGAAACAAACGGTAAAGCTCGGCCACTAGGTCGAACAACACGCGAGGCACCATGTCCGATCCGAACAGCTCTGCAAAACAACCTCTCGCCGTGCAGCTCGTCGCGGGTCAAACCTACGCCTGGTGCCGCTGCAGCCACTCCAAAAAGCAGCCCTTCTGCGATGGCTCACACAAAGGCACGGGTCTCATGCCGCTTATCTTCAAGGCCAATGCAACCAAAGAAGCGTGGCTGTGCAACTGCAAGAAAACAAAGACCGCACCCTACTGCGACGGCACACACAAAACGCTGTAAGCCTATCCAATCGCATTCTGATCTTCCCCCCGGTTTCGTAGATGCCCAGACACAGGAGTCGGTATGACCCGCTGTGGGGTGCCCGTTTGAAGAGCCGGATGCCTCAATCGGGCACGTCCGGATCCGTGGGAGCCCTAAGCCGGCAACGCCCCGGGACCACCCGACCGGTCAACACGGAGAGTGGCGGGCTTGGGGGATGATGGCGGTGAAAGTTAGGTTAAATCAGGTAGTTGGGTCCATCTGTGGGCGGTCGGATAGTCTGCCATGTCGATGATCCACCCTCCTTGCACCGCCTCAAGGCATGAGTGTGAGAAGGTTTGTGGACAAATATGCTCTCCCTTGACCCATACCGTGTCCCCCGCGCAGTATAGGCGGCGATGCGACCCATCGGAGACCGACCCTCCATTCGTCCTGCTTCCCAGCAAGTGACTCCGAACGAGCATGGCGCGGCGACACAAGGCGAAAGTCGGCGCGCTGGAGAGAACCCGACACTGAGCAACGGGCAACCCGCAGCCGCCTCCGCGCGATTCATCCTGCCGCTTGCGAACGGCAATCAGCCTGAACCAATGCCCCCCGTGGCTGTGACGAAGCCAAGGCCCACCTTCGACGATGCCTGGAACAAGACGGTGGATGTTGCAAAGACGCTACCCGAACCCGAACGCGTCGCACTCATCAATCAATTTATCAATCGCCGCATCACGTATCGCGATGATGCCAGCAATTGGGGGCTGAGTGATTTCTGGGCCACCCCAACGACGCTGTTTGCCAAGGGCGCAGGCGATTGTGAGGATTTTGCGATTGCAAAATACGTCGCGTTGCGCCAAAGCGGCATGAGCGCCGACAACCTGCGGCTTTTAAAGGGCTCGTTGCGGCGAGATGACATCACCGGTGGCGCAAACGAAGAGCATGTGGTGCTGGCCTATTATGCTGCGCCGGGTGCCGAGCCCTTGGTTTTGGATTGTGCCGTTCAAACACTAGAACCGCTGTCACAGCGCCACGATCTGAGTGTTGGCTACGGATTCAATGAGAACCAGATTTTTGCCGAAGGCATCAATCCGAAGAGTTTGGCGCTAATCAAAGGCTGGCCTGAAATGGTGGACAGGCTCCGCGCTGAAGGACAACTGCCCTGAAAGGACGATCATCGACACAGTGGACAATGTGCGCCACTGCGGACGAAAGTTTCGTTGCGACCGCGGCCGGGCGTTTTTCGGTGAGCGAGAAGGTGATCGAGCGGCAGTTGGAGAACGCTGGCGTCGACGTGGTGTTATCAGAGGCTTGAGTCTACCCCGAGCTTCCTACGTAACCGTCCGACCAACCCCCCCCCAGGAGCAACGATGGAAAAGCCGGTCCTGACTGCCCCGAAGGCAACGCCAACCATGGCGATGTTGCGAAACCATTTGGGCAAGGCCGCGGGCGCCTACGAGGCGTTTTGTGCGCACAACCAGGCAGAGCATCCGGAGATCGCGGTTGCGTGGAACTACTATCGCGATGGCAACAGTTGGCTCATGAAGGGGTTGCACAAAAAACGCACGGTGTTCTGGCTAGCGGTCTTTGATGGCTACTTTTGCGTGACCTTTTATGTCGGCAGCAAAGCAGACGTGACCATCATGAAGAGCGGGATTCCTGACGAAGACAAACAACGCTTTTTGGCATCGGCGGGCAAGAAAATCCGAGGTGTGACGTTGCACATCAAGACGCTTAAGGACCTCCTCGGCTACAAAGAAATGCTAGCGATCAAGCTGGCAGCATCAGCCAGTGATTCGAACCAGGCCGGTGACAAGCAGCTTGCCGGGCGGAAAGCCGACAAAGGCGTCGTCTTGTAGGCTCTTGACCACGATGCCCGCACCATCATCGGCAACCACATTGTTCACCGCCAGGCGCACGGGTTGGTTTGACGCCATCGGATCGCAGACGCTGTTGCGGGCGGACCATGGTCCCCGGATCAGGTTCCTGCAACCTGATCCTCCCTTCGTGATCACTGGCAGGAAAATGCACAGGCCTATAAGTACGACGACGGTCGCACACTGCGCGGCCGCCCCGCCGGATCCCACGGGAACACATCGACGATGAACCCAAGCGATTTTGGTTGAAGCAGGCAACAGGGCCGAACCGCAAGAGCTCGGCCCTGTGCCTCCTCTGTCGACTATGGCAAGATTTCGAAAACGTTGTTGGCGAAGTTGCCGCCACAGTTCTGGCTCGGTTTTGCAGTGCACATCGTTGTGCAGGCGCCATTTGCCGCACCGTAGCCAAGCACAGCGCTCGCCCAGCATTGACCCTGCCACTGCAAGCCGGCAAAGCGGTAGCCCATTTGTTTCGCCGCCGCGGTGCATGACTCGATGGTCGCGCCCGAACCGATTAAGCGTGCGGGCAGGGCGCGATTGTTGTCATCGCTAAAGCAACCACGCCCGGTGTAGCTCACCGTCGGCGGAAAAACGTTCGTCGTAAACACTTCGTTACGCCAGTTGTTGCCACAGGTCTGGCCAGGGTTGGCAGTACAGGCCATGCCGCACTCCCCGGGCCTCGACGCATAGGTAACGGCGTTGCCCGCAAAACACTGGCCGCCGGCTTGCAGGGCCGCATACTGGAAGCCGCGCGCGGCAGCAGCGGCAACACAGGCATCGCGGGTAGCGCCGCTCGGAATCAACAACGCGTCCAAGTCGCGATTGGTATCATCGTAGAAACAACCATAACGTCGAGAATCAGGAATGACAGGAAGCACAATGCCCGTGGACCAAATATTGTTATGCCACGCGCCACCGCAGCGTTGGGCGACGTTGGCGGTGCAATTCATGTTGCAATCGCCCTGATTCGAATCATAGCTGTAAGCAGGAGCGAAGCCGGCATAACAGGCACCGCCGTTCTGGAGGCCAACATAGGGATACCCGCGAGTTCGGGCGACAGCGATGCAGCTGTCCACGGTGGCACCGTTGGGTATCAGCTGTACGGGCAAGGCGCGGTTGTTGTCATCACCGTAGCACCCCAACGACGTGCCGCCGGTGCAATAGCCGCTGTTGGTCCATTCCACAGTGTTCTGCGGTTCAAGCCAGGTCCAGGTACCGGTGTAGTAGTAGCCAAAACCGCCCGCCACCAGGAGTCGCCCGTTGTTTAACAACACCGTCGTGTGGCCCGAACGACGGCGTGTCATTGCCGGTCCCCAGGTGAAGCGGTTGGTTAGTGGGTCGAAGAGCTCTGTGGTATCGGCTTGGTATGAGTAGTAGCGGTCGGTGCTCTTCAAGTTGTGGCCGCCCGCGAGCAGGACTTTGCCGTTAGGTAGCAACGTCGCAGTGTGGTCGACGCGAATCCCATTCATCGCTGGCCAAGCGAGGCCATCGAATGTCAGGCGAGTAAACGTGTTGGTGTAGGGATCGAAGAGTTCCGCTTCCGAGTTGCCATACGCAGTGCCGCTGCTTTGCCGGCCGCCGGCCAACAACACACGGCCATCCAACAAGCGGGTGGCAGTGTGGTCACGACGCGGATAGGCCGGATTGCTAATCGTACTGAACGTGCCCGTCGCGGGATCGTAGATTTCGGCAGTGCTACCTGAGACCACCAAGACCTTGCCGGAATTGAGCAGGGTCGCAGTGTGCCCCTTGCGGGGGGTCGCCATACTGCCGGTGTAGTTGAACGCGCCGGTGGCCGGATCGTAGATCTCGGCGGTGGCAGTCTCATAACCCGAATAGAAACGAGTCTCTCCGCCAACGATGAGCAGCTTACCGTTTTGCAGAGGTGTAACGGTATGGTAGCGGCGCGGCTGCATCATATAGGCAAAGTAGGTGGTGCCTTCCCAAGGCCGATAGAAAATGGTCTTTTGGAACGTGTAGATGGAATCATTGCCGTCGCCGCCTGAGATAGCCACCGTGCCGCCGTTCATCACTGCCAAGGTGGCGTTGTTGAGATTGTCGGCAAATGTTACCTGTGAAAAGCTGCTGGTAGTCGGGTTGTAGATCTCGGCAATCTTGTTGCCTGCGACAGTATTGGCTCCCCCAACAATCATCGCTCGACCATCGTAAAGCGCGACGCCCCTGGCATATTCGCGAGCCACACTCATCGTACCTGTGGAGGTGAAATAGTCTGGCCCACACTGGGCGTACGCGGTGTCAGCTGCAACAACCATCAGCGGAGCCAAGAGCAGGGCCGCGTAGCGGCGGTGCCAAACACTTTGGCCGTCGGTGTGACCTTGTTTCCCAAAAACCTTCATCGATCGTTCTCCTTCATCAGGGGATGCACGGGGGCCTGGTTTTGCAGACCGCAAGTGCAAACGTGTGCGCGGCCTCAAGCAAGTGCTGTGCCGCATTCGGGGAAGCCCGTTTCTGGGGACGTTCACGCGTTCTGGTGCAAAAACTGCCCGTTTTGTGACTTGCTGACAGTCGGATGCGTGCAACATCTGCACCGGTTGCGCTCCGTGACCCCCTCGTCGACCAACCTTGACGGCCTCACACACGGCCGCAAAATCTAAGCAATTCTGGGCTGTCGCGGGCGGACCATGGTCCTCGGATCAGGTTCCTGCCGGCTCTCACTACCTTTGACCCCCGCGTTCTCACGAGCATTGACCCCGGGGTCACCCATCTGCGTAACGCATGTAC
>JAKLEG010000416.1 GCA_022703175.1 Myxococcota bacterium
CCCAGGCGCGTCGGCGGCCGATGCCATCGTCGCCCCGGCTGCGCCCAAGCCGTCTGCGGTGCCGCCGCCATCGCCATTTGATGATTTTGCCTTTGCGACGTCCGATGATTCAACCGATGGCGCTGAAGCACCCACCGCGGTTGGGCCAATGCCCACCAAAGTCATCTCTCGCCCGGCCGAGTTTTCTCCTTTCGAAGATGACGCCATCGCACCCGTGGCCTCGGCGCCTGCTGCAACGCCCGAACCATCGGCATCACCGGCGACCATCGTTGCGCCGGTGAGTGCGGTCCTGTCCGATTTGGATTTCGCATCCTCCGGTGAACCGTTAGCGTCAGCGTCCGAACCCCTTGAATTGGACGCGCTGCCTCCCGAGCCGCCCGTCGCCGAGCCGGTATTGTCAGCCTCCGAGGCAGCAGCGCCTACAGGCAAGGCAGGCGCTCCTCTCGGGGATTTACTCGATGAGTACGCGAGCGACGCCACCACGGTCATGCAATTGTCGCCAGCGCTCATCTCGGCGATGCGCGAGGCCAACGCGTCACTGGACAAGAAGCACGTGGCGCAGCAAGCGCAGCGCAAACAGGAAGCTGCGGCCGATGCTGCGCTAGCGGAACTCGAAAGCGAGTTGGAGAAGCCCACCGTGGTGGTGCCGGCGCCCCAGGCTTCCGTGTCCGCTCCGGCCTTGGCTGTATCGACCGTCGCAGTGGCTACGCCGCCAGCAGCACCTGCACCTAGCCCAGCGTTTCGGCGTCCGACCGGTCCGATTTTTAACGGTCCGATCGAAGGTCCCCTCATCAAGAAACCCGCGCCGCCGCCCGCGCCAGTTACAGCGTTTGGTGACGTTCAGGCCACCGCGGTGATGAGTGTTCAGCAGGCGCGGTCATTGGTGGCGGCTGCCGCCGCAGCCAAAGATGCGAGCAAGGAATCGGTGGTGGCCGCTAAGCCTGTGGTTGAACCTAATCCGCATTACAAAGAAGTGTTCGACCAATTTGTGCTGACTCGCAAGAGTTGCGGTGAGAGTGTGGCCGACCTGACTTTTGAGAAGTTCGTGCTGAAGCTCGACAAGAGCAAGGAAGCAGTTCAAGCCAAGCACCAATGTTCCGATGTGCGCTTCCAGGTTTATGTGAAGGACGGTAAGGCCGCCCTAAAGGCCGTGCCAGCGCGTTAGGCTGCATGCACGGCGCCATTTTTCAGGTCACAAGCACCAGCCGACGCTCGTTGGATGACCTCACAGCCCTCGGGATGCTGAAGTGTCGTGTTGGTTCGGCACACTTTAAATGTGTCGCTGGTAACCATATTTGCCGCATCTGTTTAATTTTTGATTTCCTTCGATTGCATCATTTCCCGTGATTGCGTAATTATGCTTCTGGGAGTCAAGAAGATGCCTACCTGGACCTACATTGTCTCCCCGCGTTTCATTGCCAGATGGCCTGAACGCAACGAGAATCGCTGGGTCATCAATTCAAAGGATTGGATGACGAATGACAGATGAAACTGTGACAAGCCCGGAACGGTTGCACTTTTTGATTGTTGAAGATGATCCCGGTGTCGTCCGGTCGTATGAGCGTCAACTGCAACGCGATGTTGAGTTGCGCGTGGCAACGACCTTCGAAGAAGGCTGCGCGGCTCTTGAGCAACAACGCGATTTCGCCGCCGTGATGTTGGACCTCTATTTGCCCGGACAAGGGAATGGTTTGAAGCTTCTAGAGCGGGTACGTGGGAGCAACCGTGATGTTCCCTGCGTGCTGGTCTCGGCCGGCTACGACCCTGACGTCGTCAATCGTGCCAACGCTCTTGGTGCGGAGTGGTTGGCCAAACCGTTGCTTGGGGAAAATTTTACGCGTTTAGTTGAGCGTGCCCGTCTCTACCGCCACCAGGCCGTGTTGGTGCCTTGCGATGTTACAACGTTCTCGACGCGCTACAACCTGACGTTATCCGAGACGCGCGTCTTGGAGTTGGCGGTGCGCGGCATGCCTTATCGTGAGATTGCGGTGTGTCTGAATGTTGCCAACCAGACCGTTCGGCGGCATGCCAGCAAGATCCGTCGCAAAGCGGGCACCCGCACCCTCAAGCAGGTGCTGGTGCGCTTGCTTTCCAATAAAAAACCGAGCTGAGAGCTCCCGTAGGGACTTCTCTCTGGACGAAGAGCTTGGCTCCGGGTTTCTGCGCGCGATCGAACGCGATCTGGAACCCTGCTTTGGCAAAAAACTGGTTGCGATAAAGGCTCTCCGGGGGTGTTACGAACCGGATAGGTGACCACCGCCCCCGAGCCCGATTCTCAGGCACACCCTGCCGCCATCGCGGTGGGGGCAGAATTGCGCCCGCTTGTTACCCGGTTGCTACCCGAGGACAAATTGCACACCGACACGATCGCAGCGTGCGTGCGTAACTTACGGGGAGCATTCGGTAATGAATTGGAGCGGGCGACGAGGTTCGAACTCGCGACCCTCGGCTTGGGAAACGGCCCAGGCACCACTGCACTGTGCGGCACAACGTCGCAACCTGCCGCATCCAAAGGCATTTCCGGAAACCCAGGATCGCAGCCGATAGCACCCAAAAGCACCGTTTCGCAGCTTTCGTGTTACCCGCTTGCTACCCGACCCTCGGCCCTTCATGCCCTCCGAGGCGGTGCGCGCGACCTGCTTTGTGCGCGCGAGGTGGCGAAGCGGCTCGGCGTGTGTACCGCCACTGTCTACAAGCTGTGCAGCCGGGGTGAGCTTGCCCATGTGCGCGTGAGCAACTCCGTTCGCGTGGTACCGGCTGACCTAGACGCTTTCATTGCGGCCAAGGCGAGAGGGCGATGACCATGCTTGAACGGTACCGAACGAAACCGGACATGGCTGACGGTCGCTTACCATGCGTGGCCGGGATTCTTCGCGTCCTTGTGGTCTGCCCGCCCATGATGAGCTTCTGCTCGAAGACTTGGATCTCGGTAGGAGTGAACCAGGCCGGGATGCGAAATCTCAGGGGTGTCCGAACCACAGTCGCCAAGCGATGGCACCCAGGAGAAGCACTATGACACCGAGCAACCTGACCATCATCTTGGCTTGGGCAATCAGCGCGCGCGTGTTGACGACAACCGCGATTGTGTCTTCGCGAGTAAAAACGATCGACCGGCGAACCTCGGCCTCGTTGAACTCCTCTGCAAGTTCCCTCTCTCGCTGCACGACGGCCTGTTGGAATGCTTTCAAGTCACGGTCCGGCACGGTGTTCCCCTATGGCAAGTAGATCGCGACCACATACACTGCATGGAAGGCAACGGCGAGAGGATCTGCTCGGAATTACTGTCTACTTGCATAGCCAAAACAAGCCAAGTGAGGTACATTGAGTCATGCGGGCCAACAAGCTGCTTCAGATCATGTTGAAGTTGGGTTGCCGCAAGGTACGCCAGAAGGGCTCGCACGTGCGCGTGGAGTGCCCGTGCGGAAAGCACCTGACGACGGTGCCGCTACACGCGGGCGAAGAGCTCGGCCCCGGGCTCTTGCGCGCGATCGAGCGCGACCTCGAACCCTGCTTTGGCAAAGGATGGCTGCGATGAAGACCTACCGGGTGCGCTACGAAAAGGATGAGGCCGGTTATTGGGTGGCCACGGTTCAGGGCGTGCCAGGCTGCCATACCCAAGCGCGCAGCCTAGAGACGGCCCGCGATCGTGTGCGCGAAGCCTTGTCGGTGTGCGTCGACGATGCCGACGGGGCCATGCTCGTGGACTCCTTCCATTTGGAGGCCGAGTTTGTGCTCGGCTTCGCAAAGCGGGCCATGGCCGCTCACAGCCGTGCCGAGAAACTTAGCGATGCCGCGCAAGCGATGTTGTCCGAAGCGGTCCAGATGCTCATGGAGGTTGATCTCAGCCAGCGAGACGCCGCGGTGGTGCTCGGGTTGTCACACCAACGGGTGGCGCAGCTCATGCAGAGCAAAGCGCGACATGCCAACTCAACCGACAAGAACGGTCACCGAGCGTCGGGGCGGGCGCGGCGGAGGGCGTGAGGATGGCTCAGAACAGCGGGAAAACAGCGAAACGAGGGCCGGGGCGACCATTCCCAAAAGGGAAGAGCGGCAATCCAGGTGGACGTCCGAAACAGCACCAAGAGATCGTCGAGCTTGCTCGTATCGCGGCGCCCGACGCGATCGCCAAGCTCATTCAATTGATGGACCACCGAGATCCCCGCGTCTGCCTTGCCGCGTGTTCTGTGCTTCTCGACCGCGGCTACGGCAAGCCAGGGCAAGCTGAGCTTCCAAGTGCCGACGAGGAGCCGCAACGGTTCGTACTGAAGTTGAACCTCACCGACAGCAACGGCAACTCCGTTCATTACCCGGAAAGCGATGACGCAGCCTCGGCCGGCCTCTTGTAGCAGCCGGCGCCCGAGGTAGGCCCCCGGCCTACTTTGAAGCGGCTGCGCCTTGGTCTTGTCCCCATCCCGTCGATTGCAGGCAGCTTTGGAGCGTCTCAACGTTCTCATTGCACCCGCCAGCGCTGAGTTTGCACGCGCAGACGCAGCCTCCCGCCTTCTTACAGGCCGCGACGTCACCCTTGTTGCACGCCTCACGATGTGGCGCGCATTGCGCGGAGCATTGCTGGCATTCAGTGGTGGGAGCAGGCCGTTGTTCCGGCGTGGGACGGGCGACGGCATTGCCTTCTGCAATCGCTGCCTTGAGCGCAGTCAGAACGTCTTGGTAACGTTGCTGCAATTCTGGGATTGCCTCGCGGAAACTCTCGAAGCAATTCTCCCATCCCGCCGTTGAGGCGTAGTAGGGGTCGGCACCTGTTTGCCCAAGGGCGATCGTCGTCATGTTGCCGCCGGCCGCCGACCTGCGCCAGTTGCATTGCTCGGTGAAGGTCGCCGACATACCCGACGGCGTGACGACAACCTGGACGCGATCGCGAACCGGCATCGGCACGAAGTTGTTGCCGTAGCGCACCTCGGTTTCGTGCCACTCAGTGTTTACGATGCCGCTCTTGTCGTCGACCATGTTGACCGTATAGCCCATGGCAGCGAGCGATCGAGCGACGGCGACGGTTGACGGTCTTGCTCGTGACTTGATTGGCGGGAAGAGCATCGGCCCTGTTGCCATCGACCCAACGCAGCCAACGCCCATGGTTAAGAGAACGGCTCCGGTGAAGACGGCTCGCATCATGTCCCCCATGCAGTAGTTAGTGGCCGGCGCGCAACAGGCCGGTCGCATTGCTAATAACACCTACTGCGGTAGGTGTACACGCGTACCAACTAGCTCGACCATCTTCATGCTTGAACCTGCCTCAACTTCGTAGCCGCCTTGCGGCCCGCGTTCGCGACCTACGCGAAAAGGGCGATTTGCGCCAAGCTGACTTGGAGCGGTTCGGCCTCTCATGGAAGACGATCCAGAAACTTGCCGGCTCTCACTACCTTTGACCCCCGCGTTCTCACGAGCATTGACCCCGGGGTCACCCATCTGCGTAACGCATGTACAATCTCTCAGTTCGCCTTTCGTCGTCCAGCGCCGCGTCGTTTCTTTC
>JAKLEG010000417.1 GCA_022703175.1 Myxococcota bacterium
CGTTACGCAGATGGGTGACCCCGGGGTCAATGCTCGTGAGAACGCGGGGGTCAAAGGTAGTGAGAGCCGGCACGCAGCCGCGTGTGTCCTACAAATGGGAATGGCGGGAAAGTAGCAGGGCCTACTGGAGTAACGGCGGCAGACGCATAAGGCTTGTGATTTCTTCGAATTCTGCAGGTTTCGTCACGACATGGTCAGCGCCCTCACGTTTTAAAGTCGCGACGGCTTCGTCTTCGAGAACCTCACCCGTGTAGATGATACAAATCGAACGGGGTTGCAGCGTGCGCAACCGCCGAAGAAATGCCGGGGCGCGATATCCGGGCATCTGGAGATCGACGATCATTGCCACAAAGCGACCATTTTCGGCAGCTTTAAGACCTACCTCTGAGCTTGAGGCGGTGACCACCTGGCAGCCATAATCACTCAGACCGCGTGCCAAAGCCGTCAACAACATGACGTCATCATCGACCACCAACACTGCCGGCGACCCAGTCATCGCTACGTCCTCCCGAATTGGACGCAGCATTGCAACAACCGTTCCGCGCCAAAACCTGTGGATAACCACAACATATCGAGGAGTTAGCGGTCTTCATGGGACTTTTGTAGCGGGTTTTTAGACCTCTGGGGTTCATGAACCCAGGGCTCGGGTCACCTCCGGTCGACAGTTGCCATTGGCTTTTCTTGATCAATTTCCGCCCGAGATTTGCGCTTCTGCGTTATCGGATCGATCATAGAGCGCAGCTCGGTGTCCCAGTGGCAGTCGCTGGGACCCGGTTGCCACCGAGGAGGAGCGCGCCGTCGCCGACAACGACGGCCTTACACCATGGCCGCATCGGTTCTCGTCGTGGATGATGACCCTCTCATCGTCCGTCTGTTGCATGCCGGCCTCTCCGAGCACGGCTATCACGTGGACACGGCCAGTGGTGGACCTGACGGCTTAAAGAAGCTCGCCGCGAAAACCTACCACGTCTTGCTCGTCGACTTGGGTATGCCTGAGGTGGATGGGTTCGCGGTGATGCGCCACGCCATCGAAAAAGGCCGCGCAGGCGCTGTGCTTGTGATCACCGGCCAGAAATCTGTGCCGGTGGCTGTCGAAGCGATGCGCGCCGGAGCCACTGACTTCATCACCAAACCTTTCGAAGCCGAAACCGTACTCACCGCGGTAGCCAAAGCGCTTGGAAGCGCCGCCGACCGTGCTAAAACCAATGACTCGTTGCGGGCATGGCGCGACCAATATGCTCCAGACATCATCGGTGACGACCCAAAACTACTAGAGATTCTGAGCATCGTGCAGAGGATCTCCGACACCGACTGTAACGTGTTGATCGCGGGTGAAAGCGGCACCGGCAAAGAGCTCATTGCCCGTGCCATCCATCGCACCAGTAAACGCGCACCGCACCCCTTCGTCGCCGTCAACTGTGCTGCGATTCCCAAAGAGTTGATGGAAAGTGAGATGTTTGGCCACGTTAAAGGGGCCTTTACCGGGGCGACAGAACGTCGCGAGGGTCGCTTTCAAGTCGCCGACAAAGGCACGTTGTTTCTAGACGAAATCGGCGAAATGGAGCTGTCGCTACAGGCCAAGCTCTTACGCGTCATCCAAGAACGAGAGATGGCGCCTGTCGGCGAGTCACGCACCCGCAGCGTGGACGTGCGCATTTTGGCAGCCACCAACGTCGACCTAGAAGAACGCTGTCGGCAGCGATTGTTCCGGGACGATCTCTACTACCGATTGAACGTGCTGCCGATTCAACTGCCTTCGATGGCGTCGCGCCGGGCCGATATCCCGCTCTTGGCTCACCACTTTATCGCCGTGGCCAATCGTCGCCACGAGCGCCAGGTCACCGGCATCAACGACGACGCCGTGCACGCCTTGAGCACCTACAACTGGCCCGGTAACGTCCGGGAAATGGCAAACCTCATGGAGCGGCTCGTTATTCTCAAAGGCAAGGGCAACCTTACTTTGGCGGAGCTACCCATGGGTTTTCGCAATGCCACGCCCACGACCAACCCACTCGACATGGTTATGCTTCCGGAAAATGGTATCGACCTCAACGCCGCGATGGAACGGCTGGAGGTGCGTCTCACTCTGGACGCCCTGCGCCGCAGCGAAGGGAACAAGGCCAAGGCTGCGGAGTTACTGGGCTTGAAACGCACGACGTTGATTGAGCGCCTAAAAAAACTACAGATCTCTGACACCGACCTCTAGCCCCCGATCGGCGCTCCGCCCACCAGCCTCCTGACAGATCAACCTCGCGATCGTCAAACAGTTGACGCGCCATGCCTCGAAAAATCGCCCAACTCCACCAGGATCCAACGATCTCCCTCGTCGGAAACCTGGCACGGCACGTGCTTATCCGTTCATCAGCATGGTCTCTTTGTTGACATGGGCAGTTTCTTCACTGGTGGTCACCGGCGCCCCGACGACGACATCGTTCGAGTTCCGCAACCGCCCAAAACAGCTGCAGGCAGTAGCCGCCGAGGACCCCAACACGCTGATTCTTGTCCTCCGCCCGGCCCCCGGCGATCTGGCCGCCGTGTTGAACCAAGACCGCCCCCTAGGCATGGCATGGCGAGCAGTACCACTGTCGGAGCATGGCGTCGAAGTGCAGCTCACGTTCGCTGAGCCGATCGCCAGCTTTACCATCCAACCGCACGGAACGGCCGCCATCATACAAGTCCAACGCCATTCTCGTCTCTCGGCGCTCCGCGAGCGTCTCATGCAACGCTTGCCCCGTTCCGTCCCCGTAGACTTCGCAAGCCCCGGTCTAGAAAACGCCGAAACCGCCTTCCGACAAGGCCGCCTAGATGACGCCGCGCGACGCTTTGAAGCCCTCAACAAGGAATACGCCCTGGAAGGTTGGGTAGGCGTACGCCGTGCTGACATTTTGTTCATGCGCGGCGACCTGCCGGCCGCATGCACCGCCTATCGCGTGGTCACCTTTGAACAGACCGTGCGCACCGTAAGTCAGCTTGCCATCTTGCGACGCTTTGCCGCCCAGTGTCCGGAGAGCAAGGCCGATGAAGCCGAGCGTGCAGCGTTGATCGCGCGCCTGAATCCCTACGACAGCGCCGTCAGCCGCTTTTTGTGGGACGAAACCCTATTCGCTTTGCAGCTGAGCAACAGAGAGACCGACCTTGAGGAAGCCGTCGGTTTGACCGAACGCGCCATCGCCGTGCAGGTTTTCATGTCCGGATGGGCCGCTGAGTCTGCAGGTATTGCGCTCTCGCGCCTGTTGTATCGCACCCAAGAACCGTGGGAGCGCGCCACCATTTGCCAGCGCTACAGACCCTTGATTCACAGCACGTCAATCGCTCCCATTCTGTTGCTCGCCTGCGGCGAAGCCCTGTTGGACCTGGAGTTGCCCGCAGCCGCAATGCAAAGCTTCGAAGAGGGCCTCGTGTCGACCCTCCCACCCCCCCGACGCGCCGCCTGGGCCCTAAGTGAAGGCAAGCAACAATTGCTCGCCGGACTGGCCTTGGCACGTTCCCGCACGCCAGCGGGCCTTGCCATCGCCGACCCTAGGTTCGTGCCATCGCCGACCGCAGATGCGATCGAACATCAAGAACCAGCTGCGTCTTTGCTTGCTGCACGCGCGCGCCTTCTCGCACTTACCGGCCAGACCACAGCACGGGGGGCGAATGACAACTAAACTCTTCGACACTCTGGTCGGGCTTGAGAACTCCCTCGACTATCACCTCGAACGTCACGGCGTGTTGTCCTCGAATCTCGCCAACGCCGACACCCCCGGATACCGCCCCCAAGACGTCGAGTTTGTCGACGCACTACAAGACGCATCACAGCCGTTGCGCACCGACCCGCAACACCTAGGCTCTACGGACGCTATCGGCAGCACCGGTAAACGCGTGACCTACGATGTTCCTGGGGGCGTCGACAAGAACGGCGTCAGACTTGAACAAGCGATGGCGCAGATCTCCGCCAACCGTGTTCGCTACGAAGCTGGCATCGAGGTGTTACGTCGCCGCCTTGCAATGTTGCGTTATGCCGCGATGGACGGCTCAGGAGGTACTTGATGGATTTCTTTACAGCCATGGAAGTCCTATCTTCGGGGCTCACAGCCGAGCGAGTGCGAATGAACGTCACGGCCAGTAACCTGGCCAATGCGCGAACCACCCGAACTGCTGCTGGTGGCCCCTACAAACGACAAGATCCGGTGTTCGAAACCGCCCCGCTTGACGACCCGAATACCTTCAGCGCCACACTCGACCAGGCCTTGCAAGGCGTGCAGGTC
Organism: Myxococcota bacterium; assembly: GCA_022703175.1. Classification (GTDB taxonomy): domain Bacteria; phylum Myxococcota; class XYA12-FULL-58-9; order XYA12-FULL-58-9; family XYA12-FULL-58-9; genus JACRCV01. Next base: position 4,251 of record JAKLEG010000417.1, read on the forward strand.
AGCGACGTGGTGCAAGACCAACAACCGCCCCGACAGGTGTACGACCCGGCGCACCCCGATGCCGATCCCAAGGGCTACGTTGCCATGCCCAACGTCAACAATGTCGAAGAAATGGTCAACATGATCACCTCCGCCCGGTCGTACGAAGCCGGCGTCACCGCACTGCGAAGCCTCGTCGAAATGGCCCAGCGTGCCCTGACCTTAGGAAAGTAACATGAGTATCGATCGCCTCACTGAAGCTCTGGGCGCCGCCACTGCGCACGCACCTGAACGCCTTGTTAAAGAAGCCGCAGGCGATGATTTCTCCAAGACCCTCGCTGCCGCCCGAGCTGCCGTGGTGAACCCACAGGCCGAGGCGACCAAGGCCGTGGACAGCTTTGCGCACGGCTTCGATGGCAAATTGCATGAAATGATGCTGGCCGTCGACAAGGCCGACATCAGCATGCGGCTGCTCGTAAATGTGCGTAACAAGATCATCGACGCCTACCGCGAAGTTATGCGGATGGGGGCGTAAACCATGGAGCGCGTAGGCATGGCATGGCAACAGTTCGGCGCCACCTGGCACGGCATGCCGCTTATGCGACGACTCATTGTGGCCGGTGGCACCCTGGCTGTTTTGGCCGGCCTGCTAAGCATCATTATGTGGGGGCTACAACCAGGTTTGGCGCCCTTGATGACCAACTTGAACGAACAGGACGCTTCCCAGATCGTCGAGCAGCTGCAACAGGAGCGTATCCCTCATGCGCTGGCGTCCGGCGGCACCACCGTGTTGGTACCCGAAGACCGCGTCTACGAATTACGCCTGAAGTTCGCCGGAAAGGGTATTCCCAAAGGCGGCGGCGTAGGCTTTGAAATCTTCGACAAACCGGTGTTCGGCATGAGCCGTTTTGCCGAGCAGCTCAACTACGTACGCGCCCTGGAAGGGGAATTGCAGCGAACCTTGCGCCGTTTGGATGGCGTACGTGATGCTCGCGTGCATGTCGTGCAGGCTGAAAAGAGCCTGTTTAAGAGCCAGGAACAAGATGCACGCGCTTCGGTGACGCTGCATATGCAACCGGGACGCCGATTGGATGGCAACCAAGTTCAAGCTGTTGTGCACCTTGTTGCCTCTAGCGTACCTGACCTCACTCCGAGCCAGGTCACAGTCATCGACGGTGCCGGCAACGTTTTGGCCCGCGGCGGCGCACCGACGGGCGATCTCTCTAACACTCTGGAACACCAGCAGACCATC
>JAKLEG010000418.1 GCA_022703175.1 Myxococcota bacterium
GATGGCACCCTGCTTGCGCAAACGAGCTTGGTGCTGCCAATCGATCCCTTCGCAAAACGTCCCGATAACGACGACGCCCCCTGGTTGCGAACCGCCGTCCAACAGACGCTCGCCGCCCTCCTGGACGGTTCCCGAACGTTCGCCCTTGCCGAACCCCGGCCACACACCCCCTTCGTGGCAAACCCTGTAGTGGCCTTGGGGCCGCGCTTTGGTTCACACAACGAACTCTACCCGACGAGTGGCCTGGCCAGCTTGCAGGCGCAGTTGACGTTGTTCCAGTTCTTGCAGCCGACGATCTCAGTGACCGAAATGGAACGCTTGACGCGCCTAGGGCCGAGCGTCTGCGCGCTGACCGAAGCGCCGCCCCTGATGGCTCGCGAATGCATTGTCAGCGTTGATGGCGAACCGGTGGCCACGCCACCGCAGTTGTGGCGTCGCGTGAAGAGCAAAGCCGGCGTTGCGGTGACGGTGGAAAGCGTGCTGCCATCGGGAGCAAGCCAGCAGCATCGACTGTCGAGCGATGCCCTCTGAGCCTGCTCCGTTCGGCGCGAGGGTGAGCTAGTTGACCGCGCAGGAAGCTGGCAGCCCGGTGACGTCCACCCAACCAGAACCGTACGCGGCGGTGAGATGGTACAGCGTCACCTGCGCCATGTAGCCGTATTTGCTGCCCAGGGCCACAAACTGTGACGAGTTGATACGCTTGGCGACAAGATGACTGGAGAGGTTGCTGGTGGCCGTTTCGCTGTAGCAGGCCACGGCCGCAGCAATCGTGATGGTGGTGTCGGCGTCGCCCGCGGTGTTGCCGGCGCCATCGGTGGCCACTGCAGAGATTTGATGGTTCCCGACCGCGGTCGATGCCGTGTCCCATTCCACCTGAAACGGCGCGCCACTGTCTGAGCCAACCAGCACGTCATCAACATAGAAGTCCACCGTCCCGATGCCGCTGCCCGCATCGGTTGCCGTCGCGGTGATGACCACCTTGCCCGTGACCGTACTGCCGTTGGCGGGTGCCGTGATATTCACGCTGGGTGGCACGGTATCGATGACCTCCCCTTGAACCGACACGACGGTATCGTTGTCGATTGCGACACCACCCGCTTCATCGTACGCCTTCACCATGAGCGCATAGCGACCATTCGCTTCGCTCATGGCTGGCCAAAAAAAGCTGTAGGGCGCAACGGAGTCGGCCCCACGCAACGTGCCGTTGATATAGAACTCGACCTTGGCCACCGCCAGCGGCTGGCTCTCAGCGGCTGCCTCAATCACAACGTCTGTTGTGATCACCGCCTCGGTGACGGGTGCGGTGATGTTGACGTGCAAGGCATTTGCCGGCGCGCTTTGGAGCAGGCCCCAGAACTTGGCCGTGTAGTACGATGAAAAGATATCCCGGTCGGTGGCATAGGTCCCGGTGACGCCGCCTTGATCCTCGGCGCTGCCCGGCTCTACCGCAATGCCGTGCTTCATAGACGTGGTCACAAGCCCGACGACCGCGGCGCCATTCATAGTGTAGGCATCGTAGGTATGCGTGCTGTTGTTAGGCTTAAGCGTGCTTCCGACAATGGTCTTCTGTGCGCCAGAGTACAAACCGCCAAAACGTGCGAAACCAGCCGTGCCCTGCGAGTAGCTGTCGGACGGCGAGTGCCAAATGAGCATCGACTCACTCTGGGGTGAGCCCTTTTCACCACATTGCGGCGCGGCCATGGGTGCAGCACCGGCGAAACGGTCGCCGTGCTGCTCCATCAGGCAATAGGTCAAGCCACCGCCAGCCGACAGCCCTGTCACGTAGATCCGCGAGCTATCGATGGCCTGTGCGGCTGAGATCGCGTCGATGACACCGAGGACATGCGCCATATCAGTCGCGGGGCTTCCAGTGCCGGTGGCCGCGTGATCCCAACAATTCATAATGCCGCCGTTGGTTTTATGGGGATAGACCACCGCAAAACCGTAACGATCGGCCAGTTTGTTCCACTCAGTCGCGGTTTGATACTCGGCCGCGCTCTGCGTGCAACCGTGCAGCGCAACAACGAGAGGCATCGGCTGCGCCGGCAGTGGATTCGGCAGATGGGTGATCGTGGTGCCAAAAGTGCTCAGCGGCGCCGAGCTGCCATCGTAAAGCGACGTGGCCTCAAGCTGGAAACCGTCATCGACCGTTCCGCACGCGACCGCAAGAAACAGGCTCATTGCGGGCAATATCGAAAGACGAAGGGTTGAGCTCATGGTGTTCTCCCTGGGGCGAGTGTGTACCCGCCAGCAGCTCACATTTGTTCAGCCTACTCGCAGGCTCTACCTTGATGGGCGCGAATGCTTGCGCCGAAAGACCACGGTGTCAATGCATGCTGCGCCGCAGGATGAGGCATCCGCGTCAATTGACGTTCATGTGGGCTTTGTCGCACACAGGCCGCAAACGTTGCGGACGAGCCTTTACACGCCCCCCCTGCGCGACTATGTATCGCCACCCGATTTACATGGGAGAATTGCGCCGATGCTGGAGATCATCTCCAAAGGCTTTAACAACGCCAAAGCCGCCCTAACCGGCAAAGAGATCCTCACCGAGGCCAACATCGACGAGGCGGTGCGCGAAATTCGCGTCTCGCTGCTCGAAGCTGACGTCGAGTTGGGAGTGGTGAAGGCGTTTTTAGACCGAGTTAAAGAACGCGCCCTGGGCGAGGTTGTTACCACCGACGCGCAAAAAGGGGCGAAGAAACTCAAAACCACGCCGGGCGAGCACTTTGTGCTCATCTGCCACCGCGAGTTGGAGAAATTACTCGGACCGGTGGAAGAGGCGCCGATTATCTTCAGGCGCCCGTACACCATCATTATGATGGTCGGCTTGCAGGGTACCGGTAAGACCACCACCTGCGGGAAGCTTGCGAGTTACCTCAAAGCCGATGGCCGCAAACCCATGTTGGTGGCCGCCGACGTCTATCGCCCCGCCGCGGTGGAGCAGCTGCAGCAGCTCGGCGAGAAAATTGGCGTGCCGGTGTACGCGGCCCCTGGCCTCAAGCCTGAGCAGCTCTGCCAAGACGCGTTGCGTGAAGCTAAAAAGAAAAAGCGCGACGTCGTCATCTTCGACACGGCTGGCCGTTTGGCCATCGACGACGTGCTGATGCACGAGCTCGAAGAGATCAAGACACGCACCAAGCCCGACAACGTCTTCTTGGTGTGCGATGCGATGGCCGGCCAAGACACGGTGCGCACCGCGAGTGAATTCAATCGCCGGTTAAGCATCTCTGGCTTTATCCTCACCAAAATCGATGGTGACGCTCGCGGCGGCGCGGCGTTGTCGATCAAAGAGATCACCGGCAAACCGATCAAGTTCTTGGGCGTGGGCGAAACCCTCGACAAGCTGGAGCCGTTTAGGCCGGAAGGCTTGGCCTCACGCATCCTTGGGATGGGCGACATCGTCGGCCTGATGAAAGACTTCGAGTCGGTGATCGACGAGAAGGAGGCCGAGCGCGATACCAAGAAACTCCTGCGCGGCGAATTCACCCTCGACGACTTTCTGAAGCAGCTAAAGATGTTGCAAAAGGTCGGCTCAGTTTCGGAAATTTACGAGAAATTCCCAATCTTCGGGGATGCCGGATTGCCCGAAGGGGCCAAGATCGACGACAACGCTTTTAGCGTCATGGAGTCGATGATCAACTCCATGACCAAGGCCGAGCGTGCGACTCCCACGCTCATCGATGCCAAGCGCGCCGCTCGTATTGCTAAAGGCTCCGGCCGCAAACCCGAGCAGGTTTTGGACCTCGTGCAACGCTTCGGCATGATGCACACCGTGATGGCCAACCTGGCCGCCGCACCTGGCTTGCTGTCGATGCTGCCCGGATTCAAGCAGCTAGCGCAAGTGCGACAGCTCAAAGGCATGAAATCGGACGATCTGTTTGGTGGCATGACTGACTCGTTGCGCGCGATGGCGCGCGGTCGGCCGATGGGAATGCCGCAGATGCCCGGTATGCCAGCCATGCCCGGCGGCTTCCCTGGTGCGATGCCCGGAGGTATGCCAGGTATGCCAGGCGGGATGCCTGGACTCCCAGGAATGCCGCAAGGCATGCCGCAGCGTCTGCCCGATGGCCGCGTCGCGATTCCCGCCAACGCAATTCCGCCCGGCATGAGTCCCGAGCAGTACCTAGCTGCGCTCCAAGGCATGCAGCGTGGTGGCCCAGCGGCCCGCGCCAAGTTGCCGGTAGACAAGCAAAAGCAAAAGGCCAAGCGCAAGGCCGAAAAGGCCGCGCGCAAGAAATCACGGCGGCGCTAACCCGCTCACCCCATGGAGAAGCCGCCGAGGAGGCCCCGAAGCCGAAGGTCGAGCCCAGAGGAGACGGCCGCGCGGGGCGCCTAAAGCACTCGGAAACGACGTTAAGGAACGCTACTTCTTCTTGGTTTTGCCGACCACCGCTTTGGCGACTTTCACTGACTTCGCAGGCTTGGCATGTGGGAACACCAGGCCAGAGGCGGCTTCGGTTTTGGAGAGCCCCTTGCCCGGATCTTTGGCGACCACGGCCAGCACACGGCCTTTGGCCACGGTTTCGCCGCGCTGGTTGTCGGCCCACACGTCGACATCCACCACACCTTCGCCAGCCTCTTTGCGCTTGTCGATAACCACACCGCGGCAGGTAAGCACGTCGCCGGGCCACACGAGCTTGAGCATGCGCAAGGTGTAGCGTCGCACCGAGGAGCCGGTGAAACAGCCCTCTACCATGCGACCGACGTAGCCCATGATGAGGTGGCTGCTGGCGAACACCGAGCTTTTACCAGCGGCTGCCGCCACCTTGTCGTCCAGGTGCATGGGGTTGTAGTCGTCACTGGCGCCAGCAAAGCGCGCCAACGTCACCCGGGTGAGCGCTGGGATGGACAGCCCTTCGAGCGGCGAGCCCTTGTCGATCGATTCAAAATCCAGGAGTTTGGCCACAGCGGGTCTCCTTGATGACTAGTTCTTCAACTCGACCAGCACGCGCCGGGCCTTGAAGACCTGCCGGCCACGCTTGTCGGTGCCACGCGTTTCGATGACGACAAAAACCAAGCGACCGTTGGGCGCCTGTTTGTCGTAAACGTCGGCAATTTTTTGCGTGACGTTCACCACATCGCCGGCGCAAATCGGACGAAAATACTCATATTCTTCCTCGGCGTGCATGGTCGCCTGTGGATCGACGCCGAGTTCCCTGAGCAGAACATCGGAGTTGGACAACGCCGCCACAAACGTAGGGGTTGCCACAAGCGACAGAAACCCGGCCGCTTTCGCGGCTTTTTCATCGAAGTGAATTGGGTTTTCCTCGCCGATGGCCGCAGCAAATCGACGGATTTGCCCCTTTTCGACCTCGACGGCGCAGGGTTTGGCGCTCTTGCCAATCAACTGTCTGAGTTTGCTGGGAAGTGCCACGGTCTACTCCCTCCACAACATCTTCCAAGGGTTGTGCTTGAGGTCGGCCAAGAGTGCCTTCAGGTCTTCGTACACCTGTTTGTCGGCGACGAAACCC
>JAKLEG010000419.1 GCA_022703175.1 Myxococcota bacterium
CCCAAAACCGCCCGCGCCTTGGTCGTAGGCCTCTTTGGCTGCGGCTGCAGCGTCGGCCACCGGCATCCCCTTCATCATCGACACAATCAGATAGAACATGTCCTTCGCGGTGGGACGTGCAGCATCAGGCAGTTGGGTGTTCGACCAGAGGTCCAACAGCAGTTGAGCATTTTGGCGCGCGTCGTTGGCGACCACCTTCTTCGTGTCGATGTCGTTGAGCTTTAGTAAATACTCCGAGAGCTTCGGGTTGGCCTCGTCGCGCACGAACCGGCGTGCGACGAGCACGGCCAAGAATGGGTCCATGACGTTGCCTTCGACGATCGTCGAGTCATAGTCGAAGATGGCCACAACCGGCAGCCCAGCATCGACGTAGGGCTTTAGGTTAGCGTTTTGGATGCCCGTGCACAGCGCCGCAGGCGGCAACACGTCAGCATGGTAGCCTGGGAAGAATTGCACCTCGGCGCCCCCAGTGGGGGTTTGGGTTGCGGGCACCTCCCCGTGCGACAACGCCAGACGCGTAAGTCCTTTGTGCCATTTGGCCTCCACCGCCACCACCCGTAGGGCGTCGTCATCCAACGCCGACAGATCCAAGGTGCTGCCCACGAGCTTCGCGTTAGCCATGGCGGCGGGCGCACCCTCTTTGGGGCCGTGGTAAAGTCCGAACTTCAGCTCTATCCCCTTTCCGTGTGCCGTCAGCTGCGTCAACGCGGCGTCGGCCACGGCGCTCCACACCCGTTCATCGTCCGGGTCGATGCGGCCATTGCCCGTGACGTCCAACTCGACGAGCTTGCGGGTGATCGGGTCGGTGGTACCCAGCGCGCGTAGCTGCGTCATGCTTGCTTCCCACGGAAGCGCCGGTGCGCATGCTGCGGTCAGGGTCCATAGGAGCCAAGTGCTGCGGAGAAAGACGCGTGAATCCACGATGCTGTCCTAGGGTTAAGCCAAACCCACTTAGGTGGTGATAATCTTCAGTGCGCTTTGGCGTCGGTTTTTTACCTGCGCATCGGCGTACAGCAGGTCTACTTTGACCTTCAGTGCGGCGGCAATGTCAATGAAGGCTTTGGCGCTTTGACTGGTGGGCTCTTTGAGCAACACCGGCATCCCGGTATCCCCAGCCTCGCGCACCACGGTTTCGAGCGGGATCCGGCCCAAGAACGGCACCTCCAAGTCGTTTGCGGCCTGTTCGCCGCCACCGTAGGAGAAGATTTCGTGGCGCTCCTGGCACTTGTCGCACACGAAGTAGCTCATGTTTTCGACCAAGCCTAAGGTGTGAATATGCACCTTGTCGAACATCGCTTTGGCGCGAATGACATCCGAGAGCGCCACCGTTTGCGGGGTGGTGACCAACACGGCGCCGGTGACCTTGAACTTCTGCGCCAGCGTCAACTGGATGTCGCCCGTCCCCGGCGGCAGGTCGAAGATGAGATAGTCGATTTCGCCCCACTCGACATCTTCCACAAATTGGGTGACCGCACCCGAAAGCATCGGGCCGCGCCAGATCATCGCCGTGTTGGGGTCGACCAGATAACCAATGGACATGACTTTGATGCCGTGTCGTTCGATGGCTGCGAGGCGCTTGCCATCTCCGGCCGGTTGCGGCTGCGCCGGGCCGAACATCGTGGGTACCGAAGGCCCGTAGACATCGGCGTCAAGCAAGCCCACCTTGCTGCCGTCTTTCGCCAGGGCCAGCGCCAAGTTTGCGGCTACAGTAGATTTGCCCACGCCGCCTTTGCCGCTGGCGATCAGGATGAGATTCTTGATGGAGTCTGCCATAGAAATTCCACTCTCCACGGCGCGTATACCGGCGCCGCGTCGCTAAGCTAGCCCGTTTGGCTCCGAGGTCAACCGCCAACCGCGCGATTTGTCGCACGTTTTTCTCGGCGTGCCTCGACCATCAGCAGCAATGCTGGAAAGCCCAACAACATGCCGGTCAGGTTGACCGCAAAACCCAAGATGGTCAGACCCCCCAACGAGTTTAGGCCCGGGTGATCCGCCAAGAGCATCGCGCCAAAACCTACGGCGCTGGTGAGCAAACCGCCGGTGATGGCGCGCCCGGTTTCACCGTAGATAGACGCGAACTTGCCGCCGGATTCCTTGAAGCGCGACACCAGGTGCACACCGGCATCGACCGTGGTGCCGATGAGCACCGGAATGATGACGATATTCAGGTAGTTGAAGCGCATCTCAACGATCGGCATCAGGCCGACCAAGGCCAAAACTGAGGCGACCGTCGGGAACATGCAGACGAGCGCTGTACGCAAACGGCCCAGGGTTAACCACATCGCCACCAACACCGAGGTGAGTGTGGCCACGAGGATGGGCATCGCTTCGCGCCGCACCATTTCGATGATGTCGGCCAGCACCATGGCATCGCCTGCAGCCGCTGTGGTGGAGCCATCTGGCAACTGGAGCTTGCGCACCTCTTTGGCAAAGGCCAACACTTTTTCGCCGTCGGAGAGGCTGATCGCAGGGAACACCAAAACAAACGACGTGTCGGTTTTGCCGACTCCTTGGAACTGGCGGCGGACGTTGGCGGGGACATCCTGGACGGTAAACGGTGTTGCGGCCGTCATGCGTTTGGCGCGGGCGATGGCGTCTTTGACCGTGGTGTCGAGGTTGCCGGTAGGAATGCGCCCCAGTGCACTCGCCATGCGACCTAACACCACTTGTTTCTCGGCTTGGGCGTCTGGCACGAGGTCGTCGAGCGAGGCGACAAAGTCGATGGTGGAGTTGCCGTTCATGGAGGCAATGCGGCGATTCAGCTCGTCGGTGACCGCGCGCTCATCTTCGACCTTCTCGGTGAGCACCACCACGGGCGTTTGCGAATAACCCAAGATGCGGTTGGTTTTGCGGTCGAGTTGATACGACTCAAGGCTTGCGTCCTCCAACGCGGCGAAGTCGTAGTCGAACCTGGCGTTGCCGATGTTAAGCGTCAGCGCAATCGTGATGACGCCCAAGCCGAGCGCGACTGGGCGATGAATGCGAGGCAGGATGGCGGCCAACTCCGAGCCTTCGCCCGTTACGGTTCGCGATGCCTTGGGTTTCCAGCCGAAGCGCGTGGCAATGCCCAAGATGGCCGGCACCGTGGGGAAGTACGCAAGCAACGTGGCGAGCATACCAATCGCGGCGATGACACCGAACTCGCGAAAGGCTCGGAATTCTGAAATACGCAGGCTGGCGAAAGTTAGCGCTGCTACCGACGCGGAGATTAAGGCTGAGGCGCCAGTGTGGGAGAACGCGCCGCGCGTGGCGGTTTGCGAATCCTCGCCACCACTGCGCAAAGCCTCATACCGGCCCAAGAGGTGGATGCCATGCTCGGTGCCGAGGCCGCCCAAGATCGCCCCCAAGAAGCCGGTGAGGATGTTCACCTGGGAGTAGACCACGCCTACGAAGCCGTAGGTCCAGATGAGCCCGACGGTGACAGGGGTGAGCACCATCACCACCGCGAGTACGCTGCGGAAATGAAACAACAGGTAGAGCACCAGCAGCACCATGGCCACGGTGGAGGCGAAGGCCAGGTCGCGCGACAGCTGCACCTGCTGGTCGAGCTTCTTGCGGTAGGTGCCGGTGTAGCTTACGTGGAAGTCAGGGCCGTACTTCTTCAGGTCGAGCTTGGCCACCAATCCTTCCACTTGCTCGTACAACGACTTCGCATAGCCTAGGTTGGTTGCGCTCGACGCTGGCTTCGCCAACAGCGCAATGATCTGTTCTTTAGGGTTGATGTAGTAGTCTTGCGAATTGCCGACCATGCGGCGCGACATTCGGCCGGTGTAACGGTCTTCAATGTCGGAGAAATCGAGCGACGGCGGCGGCTCGTCATCCAACATTACGAACATTGGGTTGCGCGCTTGGCGCTCATAGTCGATGCGTGCTTCGATGCGTTTTTCGATCTCTTCGAGATCTTGCCGGTCCAAATAGTAGAGCGCGTGATCTTCGAAGAACTGCCACGAGCGTTTGTATTCGACGAAGCGGATCTCCGAGAGCGCTTCGAGCTGCGGTGCCATGTCATCGGCGAAGCGCTCCAGACCGGCCTGATCGGCGCCCATGCCGACCACCACCACGTAGCCGATGCCGCCGAAGCGATCGCGCAGCTTGTCGATATCCTGCACGCTCTCGAAGCTCTTTGGCAGCAGATCGACCAAGTCGGGGTTGAGCGACAGATTGCGCGCCAGGTAGCCACCCACCAGCGTAACGAGTGCGGCAAACGCCAAGCTCCACCAGGGTTTGGCGTGTGCCAACGCGGCGATGCTGCCCAAACGATGTTCAATTCTGTCCATCACACTTTGCTGGCTCACGGCGAGACTCCGTTGGTGCGACACGCACGCCCGCGCCCCAATACACCAAAGCCAAGCAGCTGGCCACGCTCTTTACGCGCGAGACATGTCGTAAGCCAATGTAGGTTTACGTGTGCCAAAATTTTGTCGGCGTCGCGACCGAGCGTTATGCTCCGCCCCACATGACGCCTGAACAAGTAGTCACCATGCTCCGTGCTCGGTTTGAAAACGTCAACACGGTCCAAGACCGCTGGGAGGTGAACGTCGGTCGTTTCCGCCTGATTGTGATGGCCCACGAAGATACCGATCGCTTGCGCGTAATGGTGCCGATTGCGGCCGTGGACAAACACGACAACGACGCCTTCAAGCGGCTGCTAGAAGCTAATTTCATCACGACCCTAGATGCGCGCTACGCAATCTATAGCGAGGTACTCTGGGCGTTGTTTTTGGGACCGCTTTCGGCCACAAACGACCATGTCTTCGACACAGCCTGCACCGAAGTGCTGCAGCTGGCGCGCAACACCGGCTCGTCCTACTGCGCTTGGCCTGCCGGCATGAGCGCCGGTTTCTCACAGCTGCACTAAACGCAACTTCCGCCTCTGTCAGCGCATCCACACAAGCAATACTGTCCCCAACACAATTCGATACCAACCGAACACCGCGAATGAGTGGCGGGTGATGAAGTGCAATAACCAACGGACCGTGGCAAACGCGGTCACCGCGGCCACGCCAAATCCCAGCGCCAACAAGCCCCAATCGACCGGGAGCTCGGGCGGATGCCGGAGCGCTCCCACCACCTCAAGGCCGGCCGCCGATAACAGGGTCGGAATGCCGAGCAAAAACGAGAATTCAATCGCCACAGGGCGCAACAGTCCCAACGCTAGCCCAACGAGGATCGTGGTGCCCGAGCGCGACGACCCTGGTGCCACCGCGGCCACAAGCTGCGCAGCGCCCACTGCAATGGCGACAAACCAGCTGATCTCGGGAATCTCGGTCGCAAGGTGGCTGTCGGAGACCAACATCCTGTCGCGTTGGCGCAGCCACAACTCCAGTGCCACAAACAACACGCCGCCAATGAGCGTGGCTAGCGCGACGGGAGTCACGGTTTCGGGGAGTTCGATCTGCAGCTTCTTCAAAACCAAGCCGCCGACACCTGTGACCACGAACGCGGCGAT
>JAKLEG010000042.1 GCA_022703175.1 Myxococcota bacterium
ACTGCCACGCACAGCCTGTGACACAGCCTCGGCCATTGTGGTTGGCCCCACCCCTTCGTCGGCCGGCGCCGCAGCCTCTCGGGCCTTCTGCTCCTGCTCTTTGATCTGCGCGCCCAGACCTTTGCGGATCAGATCATTCACCACCATCTGGCTGATAGCGCGCAGGGCCTCCCAGAGCCCCGTGCCCGTTGTGGCAACCGTACCAAACACCGGCACGTGACGACGGTTGTAGAGGCCGTCCATTTCTTCAACGGTGTAGATGTTGGCGAGATCGCGTTTGTTGAACTGCATCACCAGCGGGATCTCATTAAGCTCAAGGCCCAGCTCGGCGAGGTTCTCTTCGAGGTTCTGCAATGATTCGAGGTTGGAGTCCTTCATCTCCTTCTGCGAGTCGGCCACAAACACCACGCCGTCGACACCATTGAGCACCAGTTTACGGGTGGCATTGTAGAAGACCTGCCCAGGCACCGTGTACAACTGCAGACGCACCTTGAAGTCGCGAATGCGGTACGCCGTGACCGGCAAGAAGTCGAAGAAGATGGTGCGATCCACCTCGGTCGCAAGCGAAACGAGGTTGGGTTTGTTCGCATCCGGGAGCGATCTGAAAACCGTCTGCAACGACGTGGTCTTTCCGCACAAACCCGGGCCGTAGTAGACGACTTTTACCGCGATTTCTTTGGTATGAAAGTTGATGGAGGACACGGGGTTAGCGTATAGCCCCTAGATGTAAGCTCTGCCAAGCGTAGAAGCTTGCATAGTGAGTAACAACGGCGATGCCTGCTCTGATTAATCTTGCCTTGAACATCCTATTAGGCGCTGGCGTGGTGCTGGTGTTGCGCCGCTCGCAGGCGCTGCATGACCAGCTGCTCTCCTGGGCGTTCTTTGTCCTGTTGGCGTTCGAGATGCTCTTGGTCACGCCGATCACGGCGTACCTCTTTCGGTTCTATCCGCAATGGTCGATGCTGTACTTGTTCGACCCGCAAATCTACGCCGACCTAGACCGCGCCTACGGTTGGATGTCGCTGTTGGCGGTGCTGCTCAACGTCGTGGCCGGCATTGCAGGATTTGTCGCGCTACGCATGTCACTGATCACGCGGCAGACGTGGATTGCGGCAAGCGCCATTGGTTGTGCCATTGGCCTGTTACTCACGGTCGCCTTTTTGCATGGCGAACGCGTCATTTTCATCGGCGACTACGATGAGTTCTGGCAAGGAAACGCGCTGTTCCTGTTGCGCACGCTGCCTGGGTGGTTGGGGCTATGGCTGTATCTGTTGGCCGGTCTATTGGTGTACGGCCTACACCGTTACTTTGCCGATCACGACCCCCGGCTTCTCTAAGGATCCTCACGCGATCGCCGTGCACCTGACTCAGTATCTGAACGTGCTGGACAAGAACGCATAGAAGAACGACTGGGCATACGAGACCCGCTTGAATCCCTGCTGGTCGTTCAACACCCGATCGATATCGGACGCGGGGATGACGTCGGAACCGTGACCAAAGCTGTACACCACACCCAAGCGCGACAGCGTGTATTCGCCAAAGTAGCCCAACGTCATCGATAAGCCGTACAGATTGACATGCGGTTGATAGTCGTCGTTGGGCGTCTTGGGAATCGCAGGCGCCGTCGAGAAGTTGCTGAACACGCCTGCTCCGATCGAAACCTCGCGCACTACCAGGAACTCGCCCCCGGCGTTGAAATTCATGACGCCACGGCGTCGAACCTCAGGGTTGAAAGGCAGGCGCTGACGATATTCAGGCGCTACGTCGATCAGCGTGTAACTGACGGGCGCATGGTAGCTGACATCGGCGGCGAGCGTGTACTTGAAGGTGCGCACATAGGCGGTGCCAGCACGCACCACCCACCCGTAGTGAGTTTCTGAGCGCGCGTTGGTGAGGGTCAGGCGGTCGAAGGTCGACGCAGGTGGACTCGCGTCCGGATCCGAAACAGCCCGCGAAAAAGCCAAGCTGGCGTTCGAGTGCGCTTGCAGCGATGGCGACTGCACCGAGAGCCCCACGCTCAGCTCGGGCAGCAGCCGATACTTGGCCCCACCAATCAGACAAACGTTGCCATTGGTAAAACTGACATCGTTGGTCACAAGATCGAAGCGCTCAGTGTCACCGCCAGCGATCGGCCGGTGCACAGTCACGTCCTCGCGATCAGCCACCGAGCGCAGAATGTAATACCCTGACAGACCCAAGCGCAGCTTGTCCCCGAGCCGAATCGCCCAACCCGCCCCCGACCAGAGTTCGCGATCGGTGACCCGGCGCAAATAAGCCGCATCGCCGGTGGAGTTTTCCAAGCGGCCGGTAAAACTCGTCGAGAAGCTGCGATACGACGGCACCATCACCGAAACGCCATACGCCTGGGTGTGCTGACCATTGTCGTTCTTCGGCCCAAAACCGGAGATAAAACCCGCGCTTGCGGGGATGACGATAAGCTCCGTAAAACGCTTGTACTCCAAGTTCTCGACGCCTGGCACCGGCAACCCCAGCCGTTGATCAATGGAGCTGCGCTCAAAACCATACAAGCTCGTAGAGACCTGTAGACTAGAATGACGCTCGTCGGCGATGCCGGCGGGATTGTAGTAAATACCGGAGGGATCATCGGCGATGGCCGTAAACGCGCCGCCCAATACCACCGCTCGACCGCCCACCAAGTAGTCCTGATAGTGCGTGTCATCGGCACGAGCGAAACGCGCCCCAACGATGCTTAAGAAAATTCCGAAAGCGGCGCGGCGACTGGTCATAGCAATGCGCAAGCGGCGCGCTGGATTACTGGCCGCGTGGCTTCCCCTCACGCACGTTCTGAGCGCCGAATGCCTCTGGGGTTTGCGGTCGACCCAACAGGCTCAGCAGATCAACCCGACCCACCACGCCGTCCTCACGCGACAAAAAGGCGGGCGTATGAATGCCGGTGTCCATGCGAATGGCATCTTCGGGGCACGCTTCAACGCAAAAACCACAGTAAATGCAGCGCAACAGGTCGATCTCGAAGGCCACCGGGTACTTTTCCACCGCACGCTCGGGCGATTCGCCAGCGACAATGTGGATGCAATACGCCGGACAGGCGGTAGCGCACAGATAGCAGGCAACGCAACGGGGTGAGCCATCTTCGCGTGGTAACAACCGATGCTGGCCACGGAAACGCTCGGGGTAGGTGCGCTTCTCGAACGGATAACGCACCGTTTCGGTGTAGCGCCAGCTGCCGCGAAAAATCAGGTTGGTAAAGAAGTGGCGAAGCGTCACACCGAGGCCGCGCACCACCTCTGGGAGGAAGCTCCGCTCGTACAACGACATCGACGTTCGTTCACGCACGCGCAAGGCCATACAAACTCCTCAGTGGGCGCCGTGGCTAGGTTGAGCCACACGCTTTGGGCCGGCCATGACCACCAGGGCAAAACCCACCACCATGGCCACCCCGACGATGGCCAAGAGCGCCAGAGACGGATCGACATACACGAGCACCGCCGTGACGAAAATGTTGGCGAGCGCCAACGGCAGTAGATTCTTCCAGCCGAGGCGCATCAACTGGTCATAACGGAAGCGCGGCAAGGTCCAGCGGATTTGCAACTGCAGCGCACACATCAAGAACACCTTGACGCCAAAGACCACCATGCCATCTAGAGCGCGCGCCCAACCGGCGCTAGGGCCAAACAGCGAGCCGAAAATGAAACCCGAGCTGGTGTCCCCCACGAACCACGGCAGCTGCCAGCCCCCCAAGAACACCGAGACAAAGAGGCACGAGAGCACCACCACCTCGATAAACTCGGTGAGCATGAACACGCCGAAGCCCATCGAGCTGTACTCCAAAAAATAGCCGATGATTTCTGACTCGCCTTCGGGGAGATCAAACGGTGTGCGCTTGGTTTCGGCCATCGCAGCCACCAAGAACAGCACCGCCGCGAACGGTTGCCAGACGATGCCCCAGTTGGGCAAGAAACCGAACACCAAGCCGTGCTGCGCATCCACCACTGCACTGAACTCGGTGCTACCCGTGGCAATCATCATCCCCACAAGCGTCAGCCCGAGCGCCAATTCGTACGACACCGACTGTGCCGCTGCCCGCATCGCGCCCAACATCGCGAACCGATTGTTAGAGGCCCAACCGGCCAGCGCCGTGCCATAGATCCCAAGCGAGCCCACCGCCAACGCGATCAACATGCTGCCATCGACGCGCGCCACTTGCAGGGGATAACTCGCCGACGTCGCCGTGACCCAATCGGGGCCAAACGGAATCAAACACAAGATAATCAAAGAGGTCGCAAAGCCGATGATGGGTGCCACGCGAAACAGCGTCGCGTCGGCACCCTTGGGCATAAACGACTCTTTGAAAAACATCTTGGCGCCATCGGCCAAGACGTGGAACAGACCGAACAGCACAAACGGCTTGCCCCGAAAGGTCATGAAATGCGCGCGCGTAGGCCCAAGCCGATCTTGTGCGTAGGCGCTCTGTCGCCGCTCCATCCACGTGAGGAGAGCGGCGAGGCTCATCGCAAACGTCACGATCGCGGCAAACGCGAGGAGGCTTACGAGCAGTGAGGCCATCGATTGGTTCCTAGGCGCCGTCAGGCGTGAAGGGCTGCCCCTGGGGCGCCACGTGGGTGATCTTGGCAGCGGCAAAGGCAGGCAACACCCGTTCCATTTCGGCGCGAATGGTCGCAGGGGTCCCAAGCATCCAGGTCACCCCCAACGCCTGCGCGAGCTCCGCCACCCAGGTATGAATTGGTCGAGCCTCGGAGGTGGGTGCAAAGGCCGGCATCAAGCGTTGCATCCGACCGTCGCCGGAGATCCAAGTACCATCGGCTTCAGCAAAACTAACGCTCGGGAAGGAAACGCGCGCGGCCTCGGCAAGCGCCGTACGAGTGGCGGCCACGTGCAGCACATTACCATGCGCGCGCATCGCTTTGGCCAGAACTTCGGATTCCGTCAGTTCGTGCCCCAACACCAAGGCCACGGCAGGCTGCTTCTGGTTAAGCGCTTTCAAAAACGGCGCAAGCTCCGTGACTGTGAGCCCCAAGCCGCCGAGCACCGCCGTCACGCCCGCGCGATTGGGATTCTTGTCAGCCTTTTTTAACAGTGCGTCCGCGACACCCTCGGCATAGCCAAACAGCGCCACCGACGTCGCACCGCATAGCTCACGGGCCAATTTGCCGACCACAAACGCCTCTTCGCAGGTGGCCGACAGCGACAGAGCCAACGCCACCGGTTGCTTGGCCTGGACTGCGCTCTGGAGCAACGCTGCTGCCGCAGGCAGAGCCTTTTTCACAGGCAGCGGCTCGACGGCCTCGGCCTCTCGCATCAGCGGCTCAGTCAAACGTGCGTCGTTGGCGCGCGTATAGGTGAGGCGACCCTCGTCGCACAGCCAACACTGGTTTACCGCGTCGTTGTCGCGCGGCAACAGTCGATACACAATGGACGAGCGCTGATCGATGTGAATGTTGCAGCCCTTCGCGCAACCGCTGCAAATGCTGGGGCTGCGCGTCAAATACCAAACGCGTTGCTTAAAGCGAAACACGCTGGAGGTGAGAGCGCCCACCGGACACAGGTCCACGACGTTCAAGCTGTAAGGGTGGTCGAGCGGTTGGCCTGGGAAAGTGCCGATTTCGGCATGGTTACCGCGCTGAAATACGCCCAACTGACGTTCCTTGGCCACCTCTTCCATGAAGCGCACGCAGCGGGTACACATGATGCAACGCTCGGCGTCGTAGATGACGTAAGGGCCCAACTCCTCGCGTTTGTGCTTCTTGAGCCGCGGCTCACGCATCGGGCTCTTAGTCAGCTGCACCGTCATGTAATAGTTCTGCAGCTTACACTCGCCGGCTTGGTCGCAAATCGGGCAATCCACTGGATGATTTAGCAGCAGGAATTCGTGCACCGAGCGCTGCGTCTCTTTGACCTTTTCACTCGTGGTGCGCACGACCATGCCATCTGCGCAAGGCGTCTGGCACGAGGGGACAAGCTTGGGAGCCTTCTCGACCTCCACCAAACACATCCGGCAATTGGCCGCGACCGAAAGCTTCGCATGCCAGCAGTAGTATGGGATTTCGATGCCGGCCTTGGTCGCAACCTCGATGATGCTCTGACCCGGCGCGAACTCAAGGCGTTGTCCATCAATGGTGACGGTGGGCATTCCACTCACTCCTTCGTCGCGCACTAGCGATCGCACTCGCCGCCGATCATGTTCACCGAACCAAAAATGGGAACGATATCTGCCACTGTCGCGCCCCGGAGCAACACATCATCCAGCGCCCCCATAATCGCGAAACAGGGAGAGCGGACGCGGCACTTCCACGGTTTGCCGCTGCCATCCGACACCAAGTAGAAGCCCAACTCACCGTTGGCAGCCTCGCTGTAGCTGTAGACCTCGCCAGGTGGAACCTTGGCCCCCTCAATCGTCAACTTGAAGTGATTCATCAAGCCTTCGATGCTGGCGTAAACTTCGTCCTTGGGTGGGAGCGCGAAGCGCGCGTCCTCAACGAGCACAGGGCCGGGGGCAATCTGTTTAAACGCCTGCTCGATGATGCGACGGCTCTGGCGGATCTCTTCCAAGCGCACAAGCCACCGATCGTAGCTGTCACCATTGTCACCAACCGGAATCTCAAACTCCAGGCGGTCATAAACGTCGTAGGGTGCCGCCTTGCGTAAGTCGTGGTCCAAACCGGTTGAGCGCAAGAAAGGCCCGGTGATGCCAAAGGCCAAGGCCTGCGCCGTGGTGATTTTACCGACGCCGTTGGTGCGATCAATGAAGATGCGGTTCTTGGTCAGGAGCTTGTCGCAATCGGCGACGAGCGCAAACACCTTGGTGAGCGCGGACTGCGTCTTGGCCTCAAAATCTCGCGGCAGGTCGTACGCCACGCCGCCGATACGCGCGTAGTTCACGGTGACGCGGGCGCCGGTGAGCTCTTCGATCAGGTCGTAGAGGAACTCACGGCCTTCGACAAAATAGAGAAACGGCGTAAAGCCGCCGAGCTCCATTGCGACCGCGGCCAAGCATGTCAAATGGTCGGAAATGCGGGAGATTTCGGCAGCGATCACACGAATGTACTTGGCCCGCTCGGGAATCTCGACGCCCAGAAGCTTCTCCACAGCGCGAGTAAAACCGAAATTGTTGATGAGTGGCGACACATAGTTCAAGCGGTCGGTGTAGGGCATGCACTGCGCCCAATGCACTGATTCGCATTCCTTCTCAAAGCCGCGATGTAAGAAGCCAACTTCGGTTTCGCTCTTGACGATCTGCTCGCCGTCCAGCTCCACCTTGATGCGGATGGTGCCGTGCATGGCCGGGTGTGAGGGCCCCAGATTCACTTCCATGTTGCGAGTCGGCAGGTCATGGGCAACGTCGGTCATGGACGGTTACGTAGGCCACCGTTCGACAGTAGTCAACCTAGGGTGATGCTCTCCCCGGGCCGCAAACGCGGCCGCGCCCATCGACCGAGGCCAATCGATCCCAAAAGTGCAACCTTAGGCGCAATCGCTGGCACTCTTGACCGCGTGGCCCACCCAAGCCAGTGTCGCTCGGCATGTTCTCAACCTGGGTGTTCAGTCTCATGGTCGCGGTCGGCGGCCCACCACCGACGGTCATTTGCGTCGCTGCGCAGGCCGGTCCCGAGTGGCCCACTCAGATCGCACCGAAGGATATGACCTTGGCGCTCAACAGCCGGGTTGAGGCCGCCCACGCGGTCGTCCGACTCTGTGCCCCGGAACGCCTGGCGGTGTGCGAGTGGCAGCTGCAGCTGGTCACCCTCCCGAACGCGCAGATACGTTTCGATATCGTAAGCCCAAGTCGGCCGTTCACCGGCACAGTTAACGTCGTCGAGCACGGGGCCGAAAGCACAACCCAACTTCTCGCGCTAGCCATTGCCGAAAGCCTGCGCCCCGCGTTGCAACAACAACTGCAAGGTCCACGCTACCACCCCCCCCTAGAGCCGACACCACCGCCTGCAACGCCGCTCATGGAACCTCACCAGGTCGTCGCGACAACACCCACCAAACCACCGGATCTTGAACCCTGGGCCGATGTGGGTGTGGCGCTTGCGGGTGCATGGCTCGTCACCCCCGAGCGCCTTGTAGCGCGAGCGAATCTATGGCTGCAGTACCGCATCGGTGAGTTTGGCTTTCAGGTTGAAGGCGGTGGTGGCCTGTGGCCAACCCACACACATCGCCAAGTGACGATCGCCGTCGGCGAGCTTCAGGGCGGCATAGGGCCAACCCTCCGCTTGGGTGGGTGGCTGCTGGGTACGGAGATCCAATGGCGCCGCACTGCCCTCACTCTCGACAGCAAACAGGCCCCCCTGACGCACCACCAAATCACGCACTCCGACCTGGGAGCGGCGCTCTCGGTCGCACTGCGACTATGGGACACCCCCAACCAAACCGTCGAGGTCCTCGGCACCGGCAGCGGCTGGAAACAACCACTGCGGCTACGTCGAGAGGGCCAATGGCTTTTGCGCCAATCGCGCTGGGAACTGGGCGCCGGCTTCCGCTGGAGCCTGCCATGGCGCTGATTCCAGGTGTAGAACAACGCCCACCCGGCGAAAGACTGCTATTGGGGCCGACACCCAAGAGTTGAGGTTGTGCCATCGTAGAAGGAGCCGCCACAGCGCCCGAGGAGGTGACGGACGAAGCCCTTGTCGCAAGGCTTCGCGATGGAGAAACCGCAGCGTTTACGGCCCTTTATCGGCGTCATGCGGCGCGGTTGGCGCGCCTGTTGCGAGCTCTTGTGGGTAGCAGTGGGGAGATTGACGACATGCTGCAAACCACCTTCTTGGAAGCGCATCGATGCCTGGAGCGCTACGTCGCTGATCGCCCGTTTCGAGCCTGGTTGAATGGTATTGCCATCAATATCAGCCGCCGCCACCGCCGCAGTCAGGCCCGCCGCTTCTGGCAACTCCTACTTCCCGCTGACAAAACGCCTACGCTACGCGAGCCCACACTCCGCGACCCCGAGCATCGAGCCATGGCCCAAGAGTTGTCGCATAGCCTCTACCAGGCGATGACGCAGTTGGCGCCTGGAATGCGCACGGTGTTTGCCCTGCACGACCTGAACGACATGGGGCTTACCGAAATCGCCGAGACCATCGACAGCACGCCGCAGGCAGTGTGGATGCAACTGCAACGGGCGCGGACGCATTTGCGCAAGCAGCTTGCGCGCCGGTGGCAAGACACGCTACCGCAAGAGGGCCCCCGATGACGGAACACCTGCACGATCCGGACGAGCAGTTCAATGCGGCCGTCAACGCGGCGCGCGAGCAAGCGCAACAAGGTCTCCCCGAGCCGCGCCTACATGCCATCGAACAGGAGCTGTTAGCTCGCATTACCACGCCAATCCAGCCGCATAGCGCCAACGCCCGTTGGCTATGGGGTTTCGTTGGCGCGGGCGCCCTGGCGGCCGTACTCGTCACCGCATGGCCCTTTGTTTTCGCACCGACCGCACCCGCCCCCAAGCTGGCAGAAAAGCTCCCCGCGCAGATCTTGCTGCGCTCCGGCGCCATCGCCGCCGACGACACCCAAGTGCCGTGGACGGTAGCCGAAACCCAAGTCGTGGCCCAACGCACGTTGAAGCTGGCCGCGGGCGCGCGACTAGACGTGCGTCTCCCCGATGGTGCAATTTGGTCCAATCAAGGTCCAGCGATCGTGCGTATCAACGCTGCTGGCCATCCCGAGCTTGCCGACGGTATCGCGGCGTTTTCAGTGCCGCCCCATCCAGCCGAGGCACCCTTCCGCGTGCATGTTGGTACCCGCGACGTGGTCGTCACGGGAACGCGCTTTGCAGTCGTAGCGGCACAGGGCGAACTGCTGCGGGTCGAGGTGACAGAAGGTACCGTGAAAGTCGCAAACCCTGAGGGCGCCACCACCGCCTTCGTCACGGCCGGTGAGCGTTTTGGCGCCAAGCCTACGGACGAGCAGCAACAGCAAATCACGCGGCTTTTGGCAACAACAGGTCCTGCCGCCGACCCCGTTGGGTCAAGCTACCTCGCCGTTGAAAGCTCGCCCGAATCCGCCAGCGTGCTCGTGGACGGCCGAGAGGTAGGTGTTGCACCGGTGCTGGTACGAGTGTCGGCCGGAAAGCACCAAGTGCGCGTGAGCGCCCCCGGTTTTCGCACCTGGGAGCAGGAAGGCAACACCACAACCACCACACTCACGCGGTGGACCGCTACGCTCACCTCACTTCCAGCCGCGAATGTGCGGGTGTCGGAACTGTCGACCAGTGACCGGTTCGCCCGCGCCGAGGCAGCGCTCCGCCGCCGAGACTGCCGATCCCTGGAGCGCCAGGTTGGCCCGCTGCAGACTGCGGGCGAGACTCGCGAAACTCAAGCCCGCGCCCACACGCTCATCGCCGAATGTCAATTGCGCCGCGGCAACAAGACGCGCGCCTACGATGCCTTTGTCACCATCAGTGAGCGGTTTGCCGACACCGCCGCCGCCGAGCCGGCGCTGTTCCAAGCCGCAGCGTTGGCGCAAGAACAAGGCAAGAGGGCCCAAGCGTTGCGCCTGGTGGACCGATATCTTAAGCGTTTCCCCGACGGCGCGCTCACCGAGGCGGCCTTGGTGCGGCGCTGCGAACTGCTACTTTCACAAAAGCAGCTAGACCTCGCTGGCGAGTGCCTAAACCGCTACCGCACGCAGTTCCCCACCGGGCAGCGGCGCGTGGAAGTCGTCTTCCTGCTCGCGACCCGTGCAGCCCTGAAGGAACGTTGGCCGGAGGCAGCGGAACTCTATCGTGAATACCTCGCCCTTCAAGACGACGACAACGCCCGACGCGAAGAGGCACTTTACCAACGGGTTGTCGCGCTCAAGCAAGGAGGGCTTTCTGGCGTCAATGCTGCGGCGGCCGCGTATCGACGAGAGTTTCCGGAGGGCCGCTATGCGATGTCGCTACCAAGCGCCCCCTAGGGCCATTGTCGGCCTAGGCATACTCGCCGTTGCCGTGTCCTGTGGGCGCTCGACGCTACCTTTTCGTGACCTCGAACTCTCCCCTTGTTGGCCCAATTGCAGTGCAACAGCTGGCGATGCCGACCAAGTGTGGGATGACTGGCACGACTACGTACGGACGCTGGAGCTGCCGACCTGCGCGCCAGGCACGACCCTTGTCATCACATCCACCGACAGCGTCCTTGATGGGGGTCCTGGGATCACGAGCCTAGCCGAGGCGGGCGCCACGTTGTCGTTTGTCGAGGCGCTCTGGTGGTCACAAAACATCGGTGGGCCGTTCACCATTCGCTTCGACCCTACGGTATTCACAGACGTTGCGACACCGCACATCTTGTTGGATGCCAGTCAGCAGAACTGGCCCGAGACCATCGCATCAACTTGCATTGATGGCCGCAACGCCACGGTCGTGATTGAAGTCATCAACCCGCGCGACCCGCTCGCCATGTGCTCGGACCACTGTGGCAATTTCACGCTCGATCACTCGCAACTCATCGGCGTAACGTGGCTTACCCCTTATGAGTCGCGAAATCTGTTCGGTTGGCACTTGGCCATCATGAACGGCAGCCAAGTCGCCGGTTGCCGTTTAGGCACCGATGGCCTCACGAATACCTCGCCCGCGACCTATGGCTCATTTCAACTTGGCGGCGCAACCCTGGGTCCAGGCAACGCTATTGGCGGCGGCACGTGGGCAGTCGCCGCCTCGGGCGCATTCGCACTGGTCGGCAACTACTTGGGCTACGACCCGGTGACGCGGACTTCGCTCTCGGTCTACATCGCCGCACGGATCCAAGGACCAGGACTTGTGGCAGACAATGTCTTTTTGGCCAACGATATCCAGTGTTGGGTCAGCGATCCCCTCAACGCTACCGTTCGCAATAATTGGTTCGGTCGTAATCCCACCGGCACAACGGTGGAGCCGAGCAGCACCGGTGTCAGCTCGTCCAACATCGTCGTAGCGGCCGGCAACGGCGTCATTGGCCCGGACAACAAGTTCATCGGAACGACGAGAGCGATTGACGTGGTAGGACCCGTACACATCACGCGCAACGTCATCACCGGCAACACGGCGCTCGGTATCGGCGTGAGCGGCGATTCGCCCTCTCCGCCAACAATTACCGCGGCCACAACTGGCCTCATCACAGGCACCTGCACCGTGCCCGGCACCCTCGAACTCTTTTCCGATCCGGGTGATCAAGGCGAGCAGTATCTCGGCTCAACGACCTGCGACGCCATCAACCCCTGGACGCTGGTCACCAGTGTCCCGCGCGAGCGCAACGTCACCGCCACCCTTACCGACCTCAGCAACGCCACCAGCACCTTCTCTGCGCCCTTTGCAGTCCCCTGAGCAGTTGCGAGCAATCTGAGCCCGAGCACTGGCACACGTCCATCATCACACATCCTGCTTGTCCGAACCGTGCCGAAGGTCGTACACAGGCGCAGTCGTTCTAGCACTGGCTTTCCTGGAGGGAGTCCCATCATGTTGACGACTGCTCTTTTGCTATTCCTGAATTTCAGCTCGCCGCCCGCAGGAAACGACGACTTGCTACTCAAGATCGGCGACGCCGCACCGCCGTTCGCGATGCGCGACCTGGACAACAAGGTCTTCTCGGTGCGCGATCACACCGGCGCAGATGCCAAGCAGCCAAAGAAGGCCGTATTACTGTCGTTCTTCGCCACCTGGTGCAAACCCTGCATGAAGGAGATGCCCATCCTGAAAAAGCTGCACAGCCGCTGGAAGGTGCCGGGCAAGGACGTGGAGGTGGTCTACATCGGCATGTCGCAAGGTCCAAAGGAACTCGCGCCGTGGGCCAAGGAAGAGAACATTCCGTGGAGGGTCGTGCCCGATAGCTTTGGCCTGTTGGCGCGTCGCTATGGCGCAAGCCAACTGCCCCACCTGATTCTCATCGATCGTGAAGGCAAAATTGCCTTCCAACATCGCGGCATCGCCCCCAATTTAGCGGAGGTGCTGGACCAAAACCTAGAGCGCGTCACCGGTGAAAAGGCCCCACCCTTCGACACCGCCGAGTTACAAGTAAGCACGCCGCGCTTCGACACGACATTGAGGTTAGGACGCGTACCGTCCAGCACCGGCTCGGAATCGCGCTGGCAGCCGCTTGCCACCTACTTGGGCGAAGCCGCCAACGCCAACGTCGAGGTGGCAACCGATGCCAGCTATGAGGCCTTCGAAAAGACGCTGCTAGATGGCAAATACGACATCGCCAACGCCGGCCCACTCCTGTGTCTCAAGGCCAAGGCACTGTACGAGCCGATCGCCAAGGTGGAGCGGCAAGGCAGCCCCACCTACCTAGGACTCATCTTCACGCTACGCCAAAGCCCCATACGCGCTCTCACCGATCTGAAGAGCAAGAAGATTGGCCTGGTGAGCGAACGCTCCACCAGTGGTGGCCTGTATCAGCTCCTGTCACTGATGGATGCCGGCTTGACCCCCGGCAAGGATGTGCAAGTGGTCTGGTTGGGGAGTCACACGGCCGTAGCCAGCGCCGTCAAAGAAGGCAAAGTAGATGCTGGCGGCTGTTACGAGGATTGCCGTGACTACGCCTGGCCCGAAGACCGCCAAAAGGGTTTTGCAACCCGCATCTTGGCCTACACCAGCGAGATCCCGGCCGAGATGATCGTCGTGAAACGCACATTGCCGGCCGAAACCAAGAAAAAGCTGGCCGCGGCGCTCTTGTCGGTGAGCGAGATGAGCGGCATCCTGGCGCAAATCTCCCAGGGAGAAAAGAGCGTCACCGGGGTCGTAAAAGCCAGCGAAGCCGACTTGGAGGCGCTCAACACCGCGATGACCCGCGTGCAGAGCCTCGGTCCACTCAAATAGGCCGCGACTAGGAGCGCCTCACGCCAAACCGCAATTCTACGGTTTGTTCAACAGCTCGGCGGGTGGATGCTTTTGCGTGGGCACTTGCGCCACCGGTCGCATCTCGATGAGCGGCTGGCGTCGATCGATCGGGTAGTCTTTACGCAGCGGGTGGCCGACAAACTCTTCGTACATCAACACCCGCTTCAGGTTGGGATGGCCAGTAAAACGGATGCCGTACAGGTCCCACGCCTCGCGTTCGTGCCAATTCATCCCCGGCCACACCGCCGTCAGCGACGGGCAACTAGGATCAGCCTCAGTCACTTGCACCTTCAGGCGTAGCCGATGCCGACGTTTGGTGGAACAGAGGTGGTAAACCACCTCAAAACGCACATCCCGCTTCCCGAGGTAATCTACAGCAGTACAGTCGATCGGCAGGTCGAACTGAAGCTCGCGATCGTCACGCAGAAACTCGGCGATCTGGCTTAACTTCGTCGGCTCCACCAGCGCCGTGTCGTTGCCATGCTGGCTATGGGTATCGAGGATGGCGTCACCAAATTTACGCCGCAGGCGTTCGAGAACAATGTGGCTCATCGCGTACCTACCAATCGGCCATGCTCGCGCTGGATCTTGTCTTGGAGGAGGCGCAGCCCGTCCAGCACCTGTTCGGGGCGCGGCGGACAACCGGGGATATAGACATCCACCGGGATCACCTGATCGGCCCCTTGCACGGTCGTGTAGTTGTCGTAAAAGCCGCCAGTGGAGGCGCACACGCCAAAAGCGATGACCCACTTCGGATCGCACATCTGCTCGTAGACGCGGCGCAGAATCGGCGCCTGCTTTTGCGAGATGGTGCCCACGATCCACAACAGGTCAGCCTGGCGCGGCGAAAAGCGCGGATACTCGGCCCCGAACTGCGCCAAGTCATAGCGCGGGCTGTTCACCGCCATGTACTCCATCGCGCAGCACGCGGTCACAAATGGGTAGCCAAACAACGAGTACTTGCGGCCCCAATTCACCGCGGTCTGCGTCGCCCGCACCAGCCAGCTTTCAAGCTCAGCTTTGCGAGTCACGATCACGTCGTTCTGCAGCAGTTGTTCGTCGCCCATCGTCTGGTCCGCCTAGTGTGAGCCGGGATGCGTTGGTGCGGGGCCGATGACCGGTTTCGGACCCCATTCGAGGGCGCCTTTGCGCCATGCGTAGGCCAGGCCTACCAAGATAATGGCAACGAATACGGCCATTTCAACCAGTAGCAACAGCGGCGACAGCGAGTTCTTGCCATTCACTGCGTCGCGAAACACCACCGCCCACGGGTAGATAAAAACGGCCTCGATGTCGAACACCAAGAACAAGATGGCCACGAGGTAGAACTTCACACCAAAGCGGTCGCGTGCATGCCCCGATGGCGGATTGCCACACTCAAATGCCGCCGATTTGATGGCACTGGGCCGCTTGGGACCCAACAGCGCGCTCGCCACGAGCACGAACGCTCCCAGCCCCACCGCAATCACCGCGCCAATAATCAGGGGTAGATAAGCCTGCAGCATTGTCGAGAGCTACCGTGGCTGTGCCGGTAAATCAAGAGAGCCAGGACATGCCTACCCGTGCACCACCACCATCTTCAGCTCGGTCATCTCTTGAATCGCGTAGGCCGGCCCCTCTTTGCCAAAACCGCTATCTTTGAACCCGCCATACGGCATGAGATCGGCACGCCATTGTGGGCCCCAGTTGACATGCACATTGCCGGCAGCGGCCTCACGCATGAAGCGCAGCGCCTGATTCAGGTCACGGGTGAACACACTCGCGGCGAGGCCGAAATTGGTGGCGTTGGCCAACGCCATCGCTTGGTCGAAATCGTCGGCCACCAGGCAAGCGACCGCCGGTCCAAACAGCTCCTCACGCACCAAGCGCATCGCTGGCGTGGCATCAGCCAACACCGCCGGGGTCACCAAGGCGCCGCGCCGTTCACCCCCAACGAGTAAGCGTGCTCCAGCCTGCACGGCCTCATCGATCCAGGCCTCCACCCGTTCGGCCTCGGCAACACTTATGAGCGGCCCAATTTGGGTATTGGCGGCCAACGGATCGCCTACATTTAACGCCCCCACCTTGGCCACGGTGCGCGCCAAAAGCTCAGATTCTACGGCACGTTCCACAATCACCCGTTGGGTCGAAATACACACCTGCCCGGCGTTGGCGTAGCCGGTAGCGGCAATGGCCTGCGCGGCCAACTCCAAGTCGGCATCGCGCAACACGACGATCGGCGAGTTTCCGCCCAACTCCATCGTGACCTTCTTGATGCCGCTATGCCGCAAAATCGCTTGGCCCACCGGTACGCTGCCTGTGAAACTCACCTTGCGTACCCTGGGGTCCTGACACAACGCGAGTCCCACCTCGGCTCCAGGGCCCACCAAGCAGGAGATCGCCTCGGGCGGAAAACCTGCCTCCAACAACAACTCGGCGAACCTGAGCGCCGACAACGGTGTCGGCGACGGCGGCTTCATCACCACGGCATTTCCGGCCGCCAAGGCGGGCGCCACCTTGTGCACCATCAGATTCAACGGAAAGTTGAAGGGGCTGATTGCCACCACCACGCCACACGGCACCCGCAACGTGAAGCCCAACTTCCCAGAGACGCCCCGACTTGCATCCAACGGCACGGTTTCCCCGTGCAGCCGCTTCGCCTCCTCCGCCGACAACGTGGTGGTCTCGATGGCCCGCCCGACTTCGGCGCGCGCTTCGCCAAGCGACTTGCCTTCCTCAAGCGTAATGGTGCGCGCCAAGCTTTCCTTATGCGTCTCCAAAAGCGCCGCTGTCTTCAGCAACAGTGCGCCGCGTTCCCACGCTGGCAGCCGCGCCATCAAGCGGGTCCCCTGCACCGCCGCCGCAAGCGCCGCCTCCACCTCCGCAGTCCCCGCCACCGCCACACTGTCCACCACATGGCCATCGAACGGATGTGAAATGGCAAGGGTTTTGCCGGTGTCACAAAAACGTCCCCCCACGCACAGCTTCATCGGAGCCTCCCAGCAGAGTGTCTAGACTTCGTTGATGGCGCAGCCCTGCCAGTGACGTCAATGAGGGCAATTGACGCGCTCATCTTTCGCAGGCATCACAGGCTCTGATCACCATGGCCAACCCCGACGACAAGACCAAGGTTTCGCCCGCTCCTCAGGCGCTGCCCACTGAAGTCACGGCCCCCATTGAGCGCACGGTGATCGTCGCACCGCTTCAAAACGAGGCGACGCTGGAGCGGGTGGAATGTACCGAAAAGGTGGCAAACCCCTTCGCCGCTGAGCCAGGCTGGGAGGCCGAGCGCGTGGCTCCCGTTCCCCCTAGCACGTTCCCAGACGCGCCAGTCAGCCGTACGATGGATGGTGCCTCCAAATGGAAGGCCAGCACTGCACCAACGCCCGCGGCACAAAACTCAGGGGCTCCCCGCGTTAGCGTGCGCGCCCCCGAACCACCGCGCTCACCGGTTGCGCCGGCGCCCACCGACGCCGTTGGCCACGACCATGAACTCCGCCGAGCTCAAGATGCATGGAAATCGGCCCTCGCCTCCACGCTGGCTCTGCTCAAAATCTGGGTCCGCAAGGCCTGGCACCTGGTTCTGAACCAGAGCCTGCCCGTTTGGCGCAAAGCGATGCACATCACCGAGACGGCGATCAAAAAAGTCGAAGCCCATGCGGACAGCTTGGAACGCCGCGCTACCTTGCCCCCACCAGACGAGCAGCGGCGCACGATGGACGTTGAAGCCAAGAGTGGCGATACCGCCGACCGCAAGCGCGCGCAAAAGTGGGACAACTTCGGCAAAGGCAAGACGACATCGTACCTGAAGGACGACGACAAGAAGCCGTAGATAAATCGACTTCGGAGTTAGAACAGGTCAGTTCGAGATGCTGCCGTTAGGCTGCCTGCACCTGGCGTTGGCTCAAGTCCACCGAGACCACCTTCGACATGCCGCGCTCTTCCATCGTAATGCCGTATAGCTTGTCGGACTGGGTCATCGTGTTCTTGTTGTGTGTAATCACGATGAACTGAGAAATCTCAGAAATCTCGCGCAGCATATCATTGAACCGACCGACGTTGGCTTCGTCCAACGGCGCATCGACTTCGTCCAAAATACAGAACGGGCTGGGTTTCACGAGGAAAATCGAGAACACCAGCGCCGTCGCGGTCAGCGCCTTTTCGCCACCGGAGAGCAGCCCCACGCTCTGCAACTTTTTGCCCGGGGGTTGCGCCACGATTTCTACACCAGCTTCGAGCACGTCGTCGCTCTCGGTGAGCTCCAGGCGCGCTTCGCCGCCGCGGAACAAGCGCGGAAACACTTTCACGAACATGTCGTTCACCGCCGTGAACGCTTCCATAAAACGCTCGCGGCTGGCGCGATTGATGCGCTGAATGGCGCGCTTCAAGGCGTCGAGCGCGGTCTGCAAGTCGTCGCGTTGCCGCACCAAGAACGAGTGGCGGGTTTCGATCTCGGCGCACTCTTCGATGGCGGTGAGATTGATGGGACCTATCGCCTTGATCGCGCGATCAATTTCGGCCTTGTGCTCCAACGCCTCAGGCCCGGGCATCGGCCGCAAATGATAGTCACCTGCCACCTTCAGCAGATTCACTTCGTGCCGTTCGGCCATCTGGTCGATCAAGCGTTGCCGCTCCATCTCGACCTTCTGGACTTCGAGTTTCAGCTGATTGGCAGCTTCCTTCAGCGTATCCACTTGGCGCCGGCGCAGCTTCACGCTCTGCTCGCGGTCAGACATCGCAGCCCGTTTGGACTCATACGCGCCCCGCGCCTGCGACAAGCGCTCCCGCCGCTCTTGTGCGATGACAATGGTCTCTTCGGCGCGCGCCTGACCTTCTTGGATCTTCTCTTCGAGCGACATCACCAACTCCGTGTCGCCTTCGATCGCGCCTTCGCCACGTTCGATGCGGTGGCGCAAATCGGCT
Source organism: Myxococcota bacterium (assembly GCA_022703175.1). GTDB lineage: Bacteria > Myxococcota > XYA12-FULL-58-9 > XYA12-FULL-58-9 > XYA12-FULL-58-9 > JACRCV01. Next base: position 18,692 of record JAKLEG010000042.1, read on the forward strand.
TCGGTATTGGCTAAACGCTCCAGAGCATCTTGCGCGGCTGTCAACTTTTCTTCGCGTGCAGCCAACGCCACGCGGGCGTTCATCAGGCCTTGCGAGCGCATGTCGTGCTCTTCCACCGCCGACTCGCGCATGCTGCGGATTTCGGTGAGCTCGCTTTCTACCGTGAACCGACGCTCCTCGGCGCTCTCAGCAGCCTCCGTCGCCTCGGCCTGCTCGTCGTCGATGCGGGCCAGGTCTTCTTTGCGCTCGGCGATTTCGTAGCCCAGCACTTCGATACGGTCGGACAGACGCGTCATCTCGGCGGCGGTCACTTGGAGATCCTTTTCGATCTCCATCAGCTCCACTTCGGTGGCGCGCAAATCTTTGTCGAGCTGTTGGATGTCGACTTCCAGCTGCAAACGCCGGTTCAGGCGCGCCTCTTGGGCCTCACTCTCACGGGACAGCTGGCGCTGTAGATCTTCGACCCGGGCTTCGAGCTCGCGCATTTCGCGCCGCTTAGCCAACAGGCCGGCACCACTCTCAGAGCCACCCACCAAGCCACCTGCGGCGTCCAACACTTCGCCATCCAACGTGACCAGCCGGCAAGGTGGCGTGATCTTATCGAACGCAGCCAAGGCATGGTCTAGCGTGTCAACCAAGACCACATCGGAAAGCAGATAGCGCGCCACCTGGTCGTAACCAGGCTTCACGGTGACAAGATCGACGGCCTTGCCCACCACTCCTGGTGCGGTAAGAAAGCTGGCGTTGGCCACGTCGCGCGGATTCTTCGGGATGAAACCACCCCGGCCACCATCGCACGCCTTCAAGTAATCGATGGCGCTTTTACCCGCCGCCAACGACTCCACAATGACGGCCTGTAGCTTGTCGCCCAAAGCCGCTTCAATGGCCTTTTCGTGGCTCGCCTGTGATTCGAGAATGTCGGCGACCAGCTGTTCCATACCGGCCACAGCATGGTTCGACGTTCCGGCCGCAGCCTCGTCGCCCTCGACCCCCATCAACGAACGAATACCGGAAGAGTACCCCTCCATCCGTTTGGCGATTTCGTGCAACGACGACAGTCGCGATTCGGTTTCGGCCAGCTTACCCTTCAACGACAACACCGCTGCTTCGCCTTGAGAAGCTTCGGAGCTGACCTGAGCGAGCATCTGTTGGGCGACCTGCTGTCGACCCCGCCATTCGGCGACCTGTACCTGGCGTTCGCTGCGACCCTTGTCGAACTCCTGTTTTTGGAGCTCAGCGGTTTTCAGTCGCTCGCTCTCGTTGTCACGCTCGGTGGTGGCTTGCGCGATGCGCTCCCACACCTGGGTGCGCTGGCGGGCCAGGCTTTCCACCCGGCTCTTCTGCTGCGCCACCTGGTGCACATGCTCAACCGCTTCTTTGCGCAACGTCTCGCCCCGCGCATCCAGCTCGCGGATCTTGGCTTGGAGGCTCGCCACCTGCTCGGCCAGCGCCCCCACCTGGTTGCGGTCGTCGCCCAACGAGCCCGACAGCTCAGTGGCTTGACGCATCAACCCCGCGCGGTCGGTCTGCGCCTGTTGGATGCGCAAACGGGCCTGCTCCACATCAGTTTGCGCAGTATTGGCACGCTCTTGCGCCTCGATGAGTTGGCGCTTCCAGTGATCAAGGTCGCGCTCCAAGGCGGCAAAGCGAGAGTCGCTTTCGGCTGAAAGCTTCTGCTCGATTTGCAGCTGGCGCTCTTCTTCCAACAACTGCAGGCGGTGACTCTCGATTTCGGCTTCGTCGGTCGCCGACACGGTGTCAGCCTCTTGCAGGCGCTGTTCCAACGCTTGTTGCTGCTGTTGGTTAACCATGTCTACGCCGCGCAATCGCAACAACTCCAGGGTGGCTTGATGCAACTCCACGTCGCGCAGCTCTTCTTTGAGCTTCTTGTAGCGCTCGGCCTTCTTGGCCTGGCGCCGGAGTGACACCAACTGCCGCTCCAACTCACCCACGATGTCGTTGACGCGCAGTAGGTTCTGCTCGGTGGCTTCCATACGACGCTCGGCGGCCTTCTTGCGCGCCTTGAACTTGGTGATTCCAGCCACTTCTTCGATGATGGTGCGGCGGTCTTCGGGGCGGGAACTGACGATGAAA
>JAKLEG010000420.1 GCA_022703175.1 Myxococcota bacterium
GGCACTCCGACTTTCGGCAACTCATTATGTGTCGACCGGATTTCATCAAGGTCGACGGTTTCGTGGTGCGTGGCTGTGCCGACGATCCGTACCGCCAAGGTATCTTGGAATCAGTCGTGGTGTTGGCGGCCAGCGTGGATGCGCGCTTGGTGGCGCAGTCTGTTGTGAATCGCCAGGATTTTCAGTTGGTTCGTAATCTGGGCATCGATCTGATTCAGGGCCCGTGGCTTGCGCCTGCGGTAGCCGCACAAGCGCTCGACCAGTGGGAACTGTTGCGCGGTGAACCCTTGCCGATTGCCACGGCCACTCCGGGGCCCGGCCTGAAGGAGTCTTCCCCATGACGAAACGGATCATGCTCGTTGACGACACCGAGACGGTGTTGATGTTCGAGAAGATCATGCTGTCGGGGCATGGTTACGAGGTTGTGACAGCCAAGAACGGTGCCGATGCACTGGAGAAGGTCGCCTCGCGTCCGCCCGATCTTATTCTGTTGGACATCCAAATGCCCGAGATGGACGGCATTGAGACCTGCCGCAACCTCAAAAATAATCCCAAAACCCAAACAATTCCGGTCGTGATGGTTACCACCAAGGGCACACCCGAAAAGGTCGAAGCGGCGTTCATGGCAGGCTGCAACGACTACCTCACGAAGCCGGTGGACAAGCTTGAGTTCCTAACCAAGGTGAAGAGCTTCTTGGGTTGAGGCGGGGGCATCCGTGGCGAAAAGCCTGAACGAGCGGATCCGTGCGACCTTCCTGGAGGAAGGTAACGAGCAATTAGAGGCGTTGGGCGCCCTGCTCTTGGAGTTGGAGGCTCATCCAGGAGATGCTGAGTCGATTGCCGCCTTGTTGCGCATCGCGCACAACTTTAAGGGGGCTGCGGGCACGGCCGGATTTCCAACATTGGCCAACGTCGCCCACGCCACCGAAGAAGTCTTGGAGCGACTCCGGGATGCCAAAATCGCTGCGGTCGGAGGTGTCTTCGACCGGCTGTTTGCCACGGTGGATGAGCTCAAGGCGCAACTGGGCCGACTCGCCGACGGGCATGAACCCGACGAGCTCGGTGCCTTGGTCAATGAGCTGAAAAACCTAGGTTTGGGAAGCGTCGTGCTTACGCCGGTGGCACCTCACGGTGGGGACGTGGTGCTCGGTGAATACGACTTGGTGCGTATCAAAGTTTTGCGCAAACGCGGCTTTCGAATCTTGCGTCTGACTTTGTCTCCGCCCCATACCGATGCCAAAGTCTGGAAATGGGCCCGCCAGGTCGCGCAGAAACTGCGCACCGAAGGCGACGTAATTGGCACCGAACCGCGTGAGACGGAGTTCAAAGCTGGGTTGAAGTTTGACCTGCTGGTGGTGGTGCTTGCCACAGTGCACGCCGACGCCGAGTTGCGTGCGCTGCTATCACCACTGGGTGCCGACAACTTCGAGCTCGTCGATCTGTACGCCAAGACCGCCGAGGCCAGTCCCGACTACTTGAAACGCCCGACGACAGTTCGTCAGAGCCTCAAGGTGGACGTGGAGCGAGTGGATAACTTGGTTGACATGATCGGCGAGCTGGTCGTCGTGCAATCTATGGTTGCGAACGCCCCAGAGTTCGGTGCCGCTGCCTCGCGTCGTATCTCCAATTGTCTGTCACAGTTAACGCGCATCACGCGTGAACTCCAAGACGCCGGATTGCGGTTGCGCATGGTGCCGCTCGTGGGCGTGTTTCAGCACTTGTCGCGCATGGTGCGCGACTTGTCACATAAGACGACCAAAGAGGTTGTCTTCACTACGTCGGGCGAAAACGTCGAGATGGATCGCGGCATGGTGGAACACGTGGTGGACCCGCTGGTGCACATGCTGCGCAATGCCATCGATCATGGCATCGAGGCGCCCGAGGAGCGGCAGCGCTGCGGTAAACCGAGTGCCGGCCGCATTTCATTGTCCGCTTACCACCAAGGCGGCAGCATCGTGTTGGATGTGGTGGACGATGGCCGAGGGTTGGATCGGGCGAAGATTTTGGCCAAGGCTCGCGAGCGAGGTTTGTTACGCGAGGAGGTCACGCCTTCGGACGCCGAGCTGCTAAACCTCGTCTTCGAATCGGGTTTTTCTACGGCCACCGAGGTCACGGAGATCTCCGGGCGGGGCGTTGGCATGGACGTGGTGCGCAAACATGTCGAGGAGATGCGTGGTCGCGTCGCCATTACCTCTACGCCAGGCGTGGGGACGACGATCAAAATCGTGCTGCCCCTCACCTTGGCCATCATTGATGGCATGCTGATTGGTTGCGGTTCAGAGCGTTATATTTTGCCAACCATCGCCATTGTTGAATCACTGCGGCCGGCCCCCGCGGCGCTTTCTAGCGTAGCCGGCCGGCACCAAATGTTGAGTCTGCGCGGACACCTGCTGCCGTTGGTCTCGCTCGCCGAGCTTTTCCACGTCAACGATGGTTGTAACGACCCTTGTCGAGGCCTGGTGGTGGTGGTCGAGAGCGTGGGGCGACGCGTCGGTTTGGTCGTGGACGACGTGTTGGCGCAGCAGCAAGTGGTCATCAAGAATCTCGGCCAGGGTTTGGGGCGGGCGCCGTTTCTCTCGGGGGCGGCCATTCTTCCAGACGGTCGCGTGGGGCTCATTTTGAACGTCGACGAGGTCGCGGCGTTCAGCACGTCAATGTCGACTCGAAGTGTGGGGGGGCGTCGAACCGAATTGGCGTCGCCCCAGGGCGAGGTTGCTGCCGGCGCGCCGGCCAGCACATCGCCTTGAGAGGGGCGCGTTCGGCGCCGCATAGAGCAAAAATCTTCAGGCAGAGAAAGGCGAGGCCAACATGCGGATAGCGATGGCAGGAAAGCTGGCGATTGGGTTCGGAATATGCGCCGTGGCAGTGCTGGCGATGGGCGGCTTGACTTTGGTGTTTTTGGAGCGGCTGGATGGTGTGCAAACCGAGCTGTCCACGCGCTTAGGCGAAACCGATGTCTTTTCGGGGTTGGTCAAGTTGGGATCCACCATGCAGACCACGGTGGTCGAGGTGGTGCTGGCTCACGATCTCCCGTCGCACCTGGAGCGCTGGCGGACCGTGCGCGCCGAGGCCGAGGCCGAGCTCACTCGGGCCGATGCTTTGGTGGCGACCGACGTCGAACGCGACACGCTGAAAAAGGTGCATACGGCCATTGCCGAATTTGTGCGCTTGCATGAGCACGAGCTATTGCCCCAGTTACGCGAGTCCGCCGAAACCAATGCCGAAGCGCGCCGGGCCATGGTGGCCATCAATCGTCAAGCGGCTACCGCCATGATGGAGTCTTGGCGCCTGTCGGGGGTGGTGGCGGGCCGCCTACAAGCCAAGGTCAGCGAATTTCAAAACACCATCACGGAGCTCCGCCGTCGTTTGTGGGCCGCGATGGTGGTCGTGGTGCTGATGACCGTGGGCTCGTGGTGGCTCATCAGTCGTTTGGTGGGATTGCCAATGCGCCAGATGGTGCAAGCGATGCGTGGCCTGGCCGAAGGCCGAGTGACCGAGCGGTTGCGCATCACCACGCGTGATGAAGTCTCCGATGTCGCCGATGCGATGAACGTCTGCGCCGACACGCTTGCGCGCATGCAAAACGAGATGCGCACGCTGATCAACGCCGCCAACGAGGGCAATCTCACGGTGCGGGCCGACGCATCGTCGCTGTCAGGCTCCTGGGCCGAGATCGCCACCGGTCTGAATCGGATGGTGGAGCCATTTCATGACTCATTGGCCCAGGTTTCTGACACGATCCATCAGGTTTCTTCTGCGGCGTCGCAAATTGCCGAGGGGAGTCAGTCCGTGTCGCAGGGTGCTTCTGAGCAGGCCAGCGCTATCGAGGAAACCTCCTCCAGCCTGGAGGAACTAACCGGCATGACGAAGCAGAATGCCGAGTCGGCCCATAAGGCCAATGAGCTGGCGCAGGCGATGCGTGGAGCCGCTGAGAAGGGTAGCACAGCCATGGAGCAAGTGGTTACGGCCATGGTGCGGATCCGTGATTCGTCGGCGACCACCTCGCAAATCATTAGGGATATCAACGAAATAGCGTTTCAAACCAACCTATTGGCGCTTAACGCCGCGGTGGAGGCGGCGCGTGCGGGGGATGCTGGGCGTGGTTTTGCGGTGGTGGCCGAAGAGGTGCGCGTGCTGGCTCAGCGCTCCAAAGAGGCGGCCTCGAAAACGGAGGCGCTGATCAACGAATCGGTGCGGCTCACCGGCGAAGGCGAAACCATTTCCAAGGATGCCAGTGCCAACCTCGGCGAGATTGTCGGCGCCATTGGAACTGTCTCAGGTTTGGTGGAGGAGATTGCCGCCTCCAGTCATGAGCAGGCGCAGGGATTGGAGCAGTTGAACAAGGCGGTCGCGCAAATGGACCAGGTGGTGCAGCAAAACGTCACCAATGCTGAGCAGTCCTCCAGCGCCGCCGAGGCCTTGGCGCAACAGGCCGACTCGCTGGCTGGCATGGTGAATCGCTTCAAATTAAACCGTCGCGCGGATGTTAGTGACGACCCTGGCACATACAGTCGCGGCAATAACGGTCAAGGCAGCAACGGCCGCGGTCACAATGGCAATGGTCGCGCACATTTGGCCGCGCGCACGCGTCAAAAGGCGCTGCCGCAGCGACACGACGAGTCGCCGCCTCCGGGCTCACAGTCCGGTGGTGCCGAGAGTTTCTAGGAGCGTCGAGAGCAGCGCATAGGGTTCATTGGTGAGGAGTCCTCATGGTGACAGAAATGCGTGACACAACGTCGCAAGCCAGCGCGGCCCACGGAGCGGCCCTCGATGAGGTCGGGGTGCGCTTGGCAGGTAAGTATATGACGTTCAAGCTTGCGGCCGAGCTGTACGGCATCGAAATCCTCAAGGTGCGCGAGCTGATTCGTCTGATGGAGATCACGCGCGTCCCTGGCACCAAGCCGTTCATCCGCGGGGTCATCAATTTGCGCGGCAAGGTCATTCCAGTGGTCGACTTGCGCATGAAGTTTGGTATGGGCGAGCTGACCGCCACCGAGCAGACCGTGATCATCGTCGTTCAATACCAGTTCAAGGGACAGGAGCTGACGATGGGGGTCTTGGTGGACGAGGTCCTGGAAGTCCTGCGCCTTGCCCCCGACCAGATCGAGCCTCCCCCCGATTTTGGCACGGGAGGCATCGACATTCGCTACATCATGGGAGTGGGCAACAGCGACAAGCGTGTGGTGCTGCTGATGGATATCGGCCAGGTGTTGAGTGCTGAGGAGTCGGCCCAGCTGCAGGTCACGATGGATCGCGAACCCGGCAAAGGGGCCGGCACAGCGGCGTCACAGGATTCGTAGCGCGGCTGGCGCACGTGGGTAGGACGCAGCCGGTGGTGACGACGATGGAGCGAGCAGGGCCAAGCGAAATTGCGGGCGGTCCCGTGGATGCGGCTACGTTTCGCAAGCTCTGTCTGTTGGTTTACGAGCAGGCGGG
>JAKLEG010000421.1 GCA_022703175.1 Myxococcota bacterium
GGATGCCGAAGCGGAGCTGGCACCTGAGCTCCGTGGCAAAGGCTACAAGTACTTCAGCCCGATCGTTGGGATGCGGCAGAAGTTCAACTTGGATGTCTGCGTGCGCCCTTGCAAGTCATATGCGGGAACCCTCTCAACTTTGTGCGTCGCCGGCCTGACGGCACGGTCGAAGAACCCCCCGTGAATGCCGTGATCTTCCGGCAGAACACCGAGGGACTGTACGCTGGCGTCGAATGGACCCATCCGTCGAAGGTCGTGCGCGACGCGCTGGCCACGCATCCGAAGTTCAAATTCTTTGAGAAGACACCCTCCGAAGAGATGGCGCTGTCGGTGCGCATCATTACCCGTCAGGCGGCCAAGCGGATCGCGACGGCGGCTTTTGAGTACGCCAAGAAGCACGGTTGCAAGGGCGTCACCGTGTGCGAGAAGCCGAACGTGCTGCGCGAGACCTCCGGGATGATGGAAGAGGTCGCGAAGGAGGTCGCCAAGAGCTACCCGACTGTGAAGCTGTGGTCGGTGAATATCGATGCGTTGACGATGTGGCTCACGAAGAACCCAGAAGAGTACAGCGTCATTCTGGCCTCCAACCTGTTCGGCGACGTTATCTCCGACGCTTTCGCTGGCCTGGTGGGCGGCTTGGGTTTTGCGTGTTCGGGCAATATCGGCGACGAGGTCGCGGTGTTTGAGCCGACGCATGGTTCGGCGCCTAAGTATGCCGAACTGACTCCCTCTATCGTCAATCCGATCGCGACGATTCTTTCGGCCGCGATGATGTTGGAGCATATCGGCGAAACTGAACGAGCCCAACGGATTGACGCCGCCGTTGCGGCGGTGGTGCGTGAAGGCAAAGTGCGGACCTACGACATGGCGCGTCTGACCGGTGGCCCGAAGGCCTTGAGCCAAGGTGCTGTGAACACTCACCAAATGACCGATGCCATCCTTGCGAAACTTAAGTAGTCGATCGTCTTAGGTTCTCGTTACGAGCCCTGGTTGTGAACACCGCTGGTGGACGCAACCAGGGCTTGGATTTTTGGTGCCGAGGGATTGTTTGTTGTGGTTTCGGCTGAGTTGTTAGGGGGCCATGCGGCCGAGACTAAGGCCCTCTTTGGCGGCGGCGGACATCAGGAAAACGCATGACAACCGTGGTGACAGGGGCGAGTGGGCACATCGGCGGAAATCTGGTGCGCGCGTTGATTGCAGAGGGGCGGCAGGTCCGTTGCTTAGTCCGCACGCAGGCGCGGGCGCTCGCGGGGCTGGACGTCGAAGTGGTGCGCGGAGATGTGCGAGATCCCCAAAGCCTAGCGGCCATCTTCAAGGGTGCGCAGTTCGTCTACCATCTGGCGGCCAAGATTTCGACGCAGAGCGTACTTGGCGGCGCTTTGGCTGCTACCAATGTGTTGGGGGCAGGACTCGCTGCAGAGACGGCGCTTAGGTGTGGTGTTCAGCGATTCATTCATGTCAGCTCCACCCACGCCTTCGATTTGAATTTTAGCGGCGGCCGTGTCACCGAGGCGTCGTTGCGCGCCTATGCTAAGAATTGCCCCGCCTATGATCGTTCGAAAGCCGCGGGGGAGCGCGAGGTGCGGCGCGTGGCGCAACAAGGCTTGAACGTGGTGGTGGTGCACCCCACGGCGGTGTTGGGGCCGCACGACTACAAACCCTCGCGCATGGGGACGGTACTTCTCGGGCTTGGCGCGGGTCGCTATTCTTCGGTGCTGCCCGGGGGCTTTGATTGGGTGGATGTGCGCGATGTGGCGCAAGGGCTTATTGCGGCCGAGAAGCAAGGGCGTGCGAACGAGAGCTACTTGCTTTCAGGGCATTGGTTGTCGGTGGTCGAGCTCGCTCAAGCCGCTGCCGCTGTGACCGGCGTAACGCCGCCCACGCGGATTTTGCCGATGTGGCTCGCGGAGTTCGTTACGCCCATTGTGCAGAGTTGGTACACCGTGACTGGGCGTGAGGCGCCCTTTACGACGGATGTGCTCGCCGCGTTGCAGCGTGGACCTCATGTTGAGACAGGCAAGGCTCAAGGTGAACTGAACTTCCATCCTCGGCCGATTGAGGAGACTCTGCGCGATACCTACCAGTGGTATGTCGACCAGGGCCTGCTCGTCGCCCCGAGTTTGCAGAAATCAAGCGGGTCGTCACTAGGTGCGAGCTAGCATCGCTGCCGCCTCCTGATCCAAGAACATTTTGACGTTACCTGCGGTGGGTTGCACCAGCGACGCTGGAAGCGCAGCCGATGCGGGCGCTTGCCACAAAGTTTCTACGATGCTGGCTTTGCTATGCCCCGTCGCAATGACGAGGATTGCGCGCGCGCTGTTGAACAGCGGCAACGTCAGGGTCAACCGCTCGGTATGGGTCTCGGCGCTGTGAGTGCGTGCCACCCACAGCAGCTGCTCGCTGAGCGCGGGGGCGTTGGGGAACAACGACGCCGTATGACCGTCGGCGCCCAACCCAAGCAGCACGGCGTCTAGAGTGGGCCAAGCCACCTGGGCTCCGAGCTCCGCACGCAGTCGAGTTTCATAGGTTTCACGGGCAGTTGCGGGAGTCGAATGGGAGACCATCGGGGTCAACAGGCGGGCGCTCTGGGCGCGCGAAGAGCGCTGCAACGCCTCGCGAACCATGCGAGCGTTGCTGTCGGGATGAGTTTCCGGCACGCAGCGCTCATCGCCCAATACCAGCAGCGTCTGTAACCATGGGAAGGCAGCCTCAAACGGGCCCTCGGGGTCCGCTAACCGTTGGTACAATGCCTCTGGTGTTTTGCCGCCCGCGAGCGCCAACGTGAATCGCCCGCGTGCGGTCACGGCAGCTTGAGCAAGCTTCAACAACTCGCTCGCGACCGCCGAGGCAACATCGGCCGCGGAGGCTTGCACCTCCAGCTGCCATGCAGGGGTCATTCCGGGTTCACCCAGCGGCGACCCTCTTTGTTGAGCAGTTCGTCGGCAGAGGCAGGTCCAAGACTGCCGGCCGCGTAGTTGGGGAATTCGCGTGCCGGTAGTGATGCCCATAAATCCAGAATCGGCGTGGCAATGCGCCAGGAGGCTTCGACGATGTCGGCGCGGTGGAACAGTGTCATGTCGCCGGTCATGCAGTCATACAGCAACCGCTCATAACCTGTGGCGGGGGATTGCTCGCCGAAGTCGCGATAGGAGAAGTCCAAATCGACGGTCTTCAGGCGGATTGTGGGCCCAGGGAGCTTCGCCTTCATACGCAACGTTATTTTTTCCTCGGGCTGAATGTCGATATCCAGTCGGTTGGGCTCGATGGTGTCCAGACCTGCCTCACGAAATAACAACAGCGGTGGCCGGCGGAATTGAATGGTGATGCGGGTGTGACGCTTGGCCAGGCGTTTGCCCGAACGCAGGTAGAACGGTACGCCTGCCCAGCGCCAGTTCTCGATGTTCAGGCGCATCGCTGCATAGGTTTCAGTCCGGGAGGTGGGTGCCACTGCCGTCTCCTGGCGGTAGCCCAAGACTTTCGTGCCCTGGACAAAGCCCTCACCATACTGGCCACGCACTGCCTGCTGCAGGATCTGTTCAGGCGTGAGCGCTCCAATGGCCTCCAACACCTTCACCTTTTCGTTGCGTACAGCCTCGGCGGCGAGCGAAGACGGCGGCTCCATCGCAATCAGGCACAGCAGTTGGAAGATGTGGTTTTGGATGATGTCGCGCGTGACGCCGGTCTTCTCATAGAAGGCTCCGCGGCTGCCGACTCCCAGTTCTTCGGCCACGGTAATTTGCACGTGGTCGATGTAGCGTCGGTTCCAGACCGGCTCGAACAAGCCGTTGGCGAAGCGAAAGACCAAGAGGTTTTGGACCGTCTCTTTGCCCAGGTAGTGGTCGATGCGAAATAGCTGCGATTCCGTAAGCACGGTGCGCATCTCGGCGTTGAGAGCCAACGCGCTCTCTAGGTCGCGGCCAAAAGGTTTCTCTACCACCACGCGCACCCAGCGTTCGGCGCTCTCGGTGAGCAGGCCTGCGGCCCCAAGCTGTTTGACGATGGTGCCGAAATCATCAGGTGGCGTGGCGAGATAGATAAGTAAGTTACCGCGCGTCTGGTGCTCGATTGCCAGCTGGCCGAGCTGGCTCGTGAGCGAGCGGTAAGCTTCAGGGTCGCCAAATTCACCCTTTGCATAATGGATCCGACTTTCAAAGTCGGCCCAGATCCCTGGCTCTACCGGCAGCGTGGCAAAACTCTTGAGCGCGTGCTCCATCTCGGTACGAAAACCGGCGGTATCAAGCGGCCTGCGGGCAAAACCAACCACGGCGAAGTCTTTGGGTAACAAGTTGTGGCAGCGCAGGTTGTACAGCGATGGCAAGAGTTTACGTTTGGTGAGGTCGCCCATCGCGCCAAAGATGACGACAGTGCAAGGATCACCAGGGCGTTCCATGGCCGGGGTGGGAGTCATTATCGCCTCATTTCTTGGGGGCTTCGCCGTGGCCGCCAAACTGCGCTCGCATTGCCGAGAGCAGCTTCTCGCCGAAGGTGTTCTCTTGCCGCGAACGAAAGCGCGCAAAGAGCGCCTCGGTAAGCACGGGAGCAGCCACCGCCTCCTCGATTGCGGTCTGGACTGTCCACCGCCCTTCACCGGAGTCTTCTACGCGTCCGGTGAAGCCAGTCAGCTGTTCGTTTTGCGCCAACGAAGCGGCGATGAGGTCCAAGAGCCAGGACGGAATCACGCTGCCGCGGCGCCAAAGTTCGGCGATATCGGCCAGCGGCAGCTCGAACTGTTGCGCTTCTGGCAGGTTCGCCTGCGCGGCGCTGCGCATCAGGTCGAAACCCTCAGCATAGGCCTGCATCATGCCGTACTCGATGCCATTGTGGACCATCTTTACGAAGTGGCCGCTGCCGGCCTTGCCACAATGCAGGTAGCCCTCTTCAGCGCTGCTGTGACGGTTGTCTCGATGGGGTGAGGCCGCGAGGGAGCCCTGCCCAGGCGCCAGTGTCTGGAAGATGGGGCTCAACCGCGTCACCGCTTCCTGCGGGCCGCCAATCATCAGACAATAGCCGCGGGTCAGGCCGAACACGCCACCGCTGGTGCCGACATCTAAGTAGTGGATGCCCTTGGGCTTGAGCGTTTCAGCGCGGCGCACGTCATCTTTGAAGTAGCTGTTGCCGCCATCCACGATGGCATCGCCAGGGGACAACAGCGCCCCCAGCGCGGCGACAGTCTCTTCGGTGGCGGTGCCGGCAGGTACCATGACCCACACCACCCGCGGGGCTTTGAGCTTGAGCACCAGCTCCGAAAGTGACAACGCGCCGACACCGCCGGCCTTCACCAAGGCGTCGATGTTAGTCTGGGCGCGGTCATGACCCACCACTTGATGTCCGCCTTGTATCAACCGTTGGGCCATGTTGCCGCCCATCCGTCCAAGTCCTACGAGTCCGATTTCCATGCGCGTCTCCTACGTTGCTAAGTGCACCCATG